>JAGLCH010000181.1 GCA_023146355.1 Bacteriovoracaceae bacterium
TGAGTCATTGCTGCTAGAAACGACATTAGTCTTGCTATTGCAGCTAAAAAGTAAAAGCAGCGCTATAATCGATAAAAGTGTTCTCATAACCAACTCCAAAATTAGTTGCAATCTCTGTAAAATTCAATACAACTCATCAATTTATCGACAAAATTAGTCATCTTCTTTAGTTTTTTTAACTTCTAGGTATCGATGGTTCAAAGTACTGATAACAGGCTCCCGAGTAAATATTTTCCCACTAGAAGTCCCCTAAGCTTTCAGAATTGCACTAAACCTTAATTGTTTCTAAAGTCCCTTGTGCAGTGGTTTTAACGCGTGGTAGAATTTATTTGCATGAAAAAAGTAGATCAACACCTAATGACATTTGCCGCAGACCTCTTCAGTTTCTCCTACGCACTGGTTCCAGATGAGCTACAGGCCCAACAGGTTGTTACTGATGCATTTACCGTTTTGGTACTTAGGCATCAGGAGCTGATTGAGAATATATTTGTAGGAGACAGAGATACCAGAGAGCGAAAAGATCGTTTTATAAAGGTCGCACTCTTTGAATCTTCTTATTCTATTGCATCAAAAAGGGAGAGACAGCTTAATTTAGGAAAAGCAAAAGAGACTTTAAGCTTTTACCTGCTTTCTGTTGAATCTAGGGCCCTTCTCTTTCTTACTCATAAAACAAATTTTACTCAGGATGAACATGCAGACATCCTATCAAGAGATAAGTATGAGGTCGCTGCACTAAACACTCTCGCAAGAATAGAAGCAGATACTTTTATTCGTGAGGGAAGTGGTGCCACTTGTTAGGAATTGATCATGGATAAAATGAGTCTAAATACCAGAACCGAAATTCGAAATTGTGTCCACTCGAGAAAAATACAGGCCTTTTCGAAAAATCCTGAGCACCCAAAGTTTAAGGTCTTTAAAAGACACCTTGATCGGTGCTCAATATGTCGAATAGCACTAGCTAAAGAAAATGAATATATTTTAAATGTTGAGGGAATGATTCCCCGTAAGCTTCCCCTTGAGTCTCAGCTTTCTGATATACGAGGAGAACTCAAAGCGGCACTGAAGGGATTAAAGGTTGTGGATCGTACTTCCTACAATTTTCGCCTAAATAATGTGTTTATAAATTCAGCGAAAGGGCTAGGTGATACTATAAAGAATGCGATGCAACCAAAGTTTGCATTGTGGTTGATTACAGCTGTCGCATTCGGGCTATACTTTGGCCGCTAATTGCTAAATTTAAGAGTATAATAAATAGAAAACTCACCATCTTTTTGAATGAACTCTACTGGTGGATTCCTTAGCGCTTTGATACCTGCAAGAGTCATTTCAAAAATTTTCTGAATTTCGTCATTATCTGCCCACTTCATCATCTTTATTGAAACTAAATTTCCCTTGGAGTCAAAAGTAACCCGCCCGGTTAGATCGTCACTCTGAGAAAAGAAAAGCTTTTGAATATAGGGACGCTGACTTATGGCCTTATGGTAAGTCTTTAGAAATGAGTTAACATAAACCTGATATGACCTTTTATGAAATCCATAATGTTTTTTTTCAACATCGTTGAGCTCAGATTCATCGACACCTTCTGGTGGGGTGAAATGCATATTGATATCTGTGTTTTTAATAAGGGAATGATCGTAGGAAGGAACCTGACTTCTTAGCATCTCTCTTTTAATCATTTTATTGATTGTGCGCTCTCGCTTAATTTTATCCTTTTGCTTTTTATACTTACCAACGGGGATTCCATCTTTCTGTACTTTTTCGTCAGATTTTTTAATCTTTTTCCCAAGTTTTTTTATGTCATTCTTATCCATATTAAAACTGAGAGCTTCAAGGGAAATATTTGGTTTTTGTTTTGCTCCGGGGAGAGCTATTGGTTTATTTGAGGCCATTGGTACTGAGAAATCTTTTGATCCCTTTTTAATTCCCACAGTTCTGTATTTTTGGAGTTGCTCGCGACTTATTTGGTTGATTTCTATTCGATCCGGAGAATCATCAGTCTGCTCAAATCGTTCAACAAAGCTTTTTGGCAGCATGATTATAGTAGAATAAAGGAATACGTGTCCTAAAATTGATAGAATTATTATGCTTAAAATGTATTTTTTGTCATTTTCATTATACATCGGTGTAAATATATCATATTCATCACAATCAATTAAGTAGAGATTACTTGACGTGGCCATATGAGAGGGTAAAATTAACTTATACTTATTATTCCAGGATGGAACAAATTATAGGGTGCATGATGCTTAATTTTCTAAAAAAATACCGTTTGTGCGCTATTGCAGTCACAACTGCAATCCTGATTGGCTCCTCATACTTTTCATATGATTTAGGATCAAAGGTAAGTGGCCTTTCTCTACTCAAAGAGGGGCTTTCCACTTGTACTGGACGTTTGACTCAGACCTATACCGCGAAAATGATGGGAAGTGGTGGGCAGTATCTATCAGGGGCATTTGTAACAGCTACTGAAGAGTGTCTTGCTGATGTTAAGGGTATGATGGCAGCAAGTTCAATTAAGGCCATTTCAAGTAGTGCTAAAAAACTAGGAACTCTTATTTCTAGCGCATACTGGCTTCATAAGGAATTCACAGCTTCAAATCTTATTGAGGGGCAGTTTACTAACGAGCGATTTGAGAAAGTAGAGGCGATACGTCTTGAACTTGAGGAGTCTATCGCTATTGCCCTGGCCTCATTGACCGGTGCACTTAATTTTCAAAAATTAAATCTGGCCGTCATTTCTACTCTTATCTTTGTACTGATGGGGTGGGAAATTACTAATCGCAGAAAGAAGCGACTTACCAATGAACTAATTGAATTAACAGCGAGAGATTATACTCAAAATGGTGTTATTGGAGTAAAGGCAAAACGCTTAATTGTAGATGCTCTTGAGTCGAATGAGCTTGAAGAGTGCTCTAAATTATTTTCAGCAATTGATATAAGAGATCAGCGCTTGGAAAAGCTTAGAGGAAATGATGAGCTAGAGATCGTATGTGAAATTGAACCCAATCTCGAATTCGAAGTTATGTGTGAAATTGAGGCCAATCTTGAAGTTGAGTTTGAAGCAGAGGAAGATTTACTTTGTGATGATTCTGTATGGACTGATCAGTTTGGGACAGAAGATTACAACACTGATCTTGTTGGACTAAGGGATGCTGGGTCAGTACCTTTCCCACAAAAAAATGATGTTATTGAGGTTCAAGGTTTTTCTACGGATATTGAAACTATTTTTAATCGAGTTGTAGACCTATTTCAAGAGAGACTAACCGAGTCACATGTATTGATCGATGTTAGGGGAGATGTAAAACTTTCAGCTAATATCTCAGTTGAAAATCTGACACAAGGTCTTCACTCCCTACTATCCTATTCCCTTAAGCGCTTTGGTGATTGTAGTAATAGCAAGATTGTATGTTTTATTAAAGAACAGCAAGGGATGGCCCAGATTAGTTATATGGATAATGGCGCTCCCCTAGACTTTGAGTCTATTGATCTTGCAATTGCTCGTGAAATTTTTGAAGAGAATGGCGCCACTATCACCATGGAAAATTCTGATGATTTTGGAGGGCATATTAATCTTCTGATGGAAAAAGGAATTTCAGATAAGTCAGAAAAACGTTTGGTGTCAGTTAAGAAGACTACAAAACGCGAGCTGATGCGGTCTTTAGGTCTTTAGAAAACGCGCTTTTTCTTCTTTTTAAATTTTTTCTTTTGCATAAACTCACTTACAAAGTAGTGGAAGTCTTCAAAGTTTGGATTGACACTAAACATCTTCGAAAAGATCTTCTCCATCTTGGGTGATTTTTCATTAAATAGTTCTTCAAAAATATAGTCTGCAACCATGTTGCCAATTGTTTTCGCACTTGAGTGTATTCCTCGCAAAGATTTTTTTGCTAAAATATTATCAATTTCTTCAGGGGTATTTATCAGCTCTAGGGAAATGATAAGGTTTTTACGCTTTCGCGGGTGGGTTTGAGCGGCCTTAATCCTATGTTCCACATCGCAGTACATATCGCATTTACGGTAGGGGTTTATGACCTTAGATGCGAAATAAGAGAACATAGATTGAAAGAAAAAGAAGTAGAATTTTTCATCTTGCTGACCTACTGAAAGAACTGATTCAAACTGTGGGTCCATTTTATTTAATATAATGCTGTGAATATGAGTGCCTGCAAGGAATGACATTCTATTGACTGAGTAGTTGGAGCAGTAAAAGCGAGTAGAACAGGGAAGCTTGAATGACTTTCCATTTTTTATAAGCTTTCTGTAAAATTGGATTACGCGGGCCTTGTCACAAAGGCCAATGCGCTTTTCTACGAAGTCTAACTTGCGATGATCGTAGAGATTGAAGTCCTCAAGCTCGTCACGAGTAATTTCAATTCCAAGTGCTTCTGTAATATATTTTGCCAAAAGGAGGAAGTTTTCTTCAGCGTTACTAGAAAAAGTTTTAATCTTGTTTTCCATTATATACTGATGAATATCAAACTCTGGATCTTCGCAAAGATTTTCAAACCAGTAGATCATACTCTCGTATTTTACCCACGGCGGAGAAGTTTGAAGTGTAAACTCACTCTTGGAAAATTTATAAATTTCACCTTTTAGAGTTTCTTGATGTCTCCAGTAAAGTTCATCTAGGTTTTGATGAATTATGGTAGATTTGTGCAAGGGAATAAGTTCCTTCACTCTTTGGGGGAGCTTATCATTTACAATATGGTATTCACCAAATAACACCATGATTTTTGCACCCTGATTCTCTTTTAGGTATGAGGCGATTAGCTTAGATGCTTTTACGTCTCGTTCAAAAAGAGTTCCTGTGTCATTCAATGCAACGACTTTGAACTTATAGCGGCGGGCAAGATCAAATATTACTTTGTAGTGAGACCAGGGGAATCGCCATGATTCGCCGTAATCAATACATTCAAGAAATTCTAGTTCTGTGAGTTGTCCTTTAATAAAAGCATCAATGCAACCTTGATGGATGCTATGAACAAACTCAACACCAATTGCTTTCTTTCCATTGCGGGAGAGGTGATGCAAGATTCTACCAAGATTTTTGATGCTTTGGTCAAAAGTATGAAAATCTCCAAGATAAATGATGTCAGAGCTATTAATTGAAGTGATAAGCTCTTTGAAATTCGACTTCAGAACTTTGTTGCGACACAATTTACGTTGCGCCTGCCTATACTTTTTCAGCTCATCAGACCATTCTCCCTCAAGAGAATTGGCCTTTTTTCGCATGTAGTTATAGATCCTTCTCTGAAGAGATTTGAGATCTTCTTTCATCTAAATTCCATTATCTGGTGTAGTACCATTTTGGCGTAGAAATGAATTTAAGTCTAGGAAATCTGTATACTTAAGACACTCTTTAGCATTTTCTCTATTTGAGAGTAGAGTTCACTATATGAGTCACTTAGGTCTCTAAAATTATCGACAATTGATTTTGTTTCTTTTTCACTAGGTACTTGGAGGAGACCAATAAGTTGGCCGATGGGAGCTCCTTGAGCTTTGGATACAATATGGCGAATGAAGCGGAGTAGCTCAGGAGAGCTATAGAATTCCACTATTTCTTGATCACCTGATTTAAATACGAGTCTTTCAGTGTCCTTATCGGCCTCACTCATTACGATTTGAGCACTGTCTAGCGGTAGCTGAAGTTCTGATGAGAGGGGGCGGATCTCGATATCATCATGGTTGATAACAGCTATTGGTTTAAGCTCAGCGAGTGGCCGAAATAACTGAGGATTAGAGAAGTCGATGCGTTGAGATTTGCTGTGACGGTTTTTAAATTTCTCAAGACAGCATTCAATATTGTGCTTGAAAAAACATAATCTACCCATGGTATCCCAAGGGTATTTTCTTGAAAGCATCTCCATCTGTTGAAGTAGCAGATCAATACCAGGAGCTAGAGTCTTTGGATGTTTCTTTTGCAACTCGTCTTGGGTTATAGATAGAAAATCAAATGATTGCCCAATATACTCTGGAATGCGAACAGACGTTTGAGCAAAAAACTCTGGGACAAGAAGTGAGTTAATTTGAGACTTAAGTTTTGATGAGCTAGATAGACACAGCTGAATAATTTGGGTTCCCAGCTCAGACTCAAAGTACTCTTTAAAGAGGTTAATATTAAGCCCGGAAAGCTTTGGAACTAATCCATAGTAATGAAAGCATGCGGTTCCATATAGCTTTTTCTTTGCGAGGTAAGTTTCGCCGCTTGTAAGTTCAAGGGTAATATCTTTTGGGTCAGTAAGGTTTATAATAAGTAGGAATGGGAAGCGATTGGATCCCCCAATTACTGGGCCAAAAAGTCCGTCAGGTGCAATGCCACTTTTGTCTTCAAGATTTTCAAGTTTAAAAACTTGCTCCATAGGAATACAGGATTTATTGATGTTGGCGAAGAATGCTGGATGCGTGAATGTCTCTGAATCTCGAGTAATTGAGTGAAGAGTACCGTCAACTATTGCATCTTGGTAAAACTCAAAGTTAAGACCAGTTACAGGCTCAGCTTGATAGAAAGGGGTTGCATATGGGGTGCGCTCTTTAAAGAACTTAGACATCTCATCCACAAGATCCATGAAGTGAGAGAACATTTTAAGCTCACCTGACATTCTGAAGGTAAAGCAAGTTTCTTTTTGAGTATTGTTTTGCTGAGCTAAACTTCCGAAGTTAAAAATATCATTGATGTTTGTAATTTCTGGTCGTTTTGAGAATACGTAAAGAAATTGTGGAATTTCTCCACGTCCATTTAAGTTCTCAAAGTTGAAGTATCCCTCAAGCTTTAGTTCTTTGAACAATTGCTCAATCTTTCCTTTTTGACTTGGAACAAAAAGCTTTTGATTGGTCAACACATACATGAATCCATTTTTATCAAGTGCGAGTGTTTGCTTATTTATCTTATTTAGGAGGTGGTGATGTGGGTTTGCCTTTGGAAGATCTGTATTTACAACGATTCTGTCATAGTTCCTCTCGGCAGAAGATTGGAAAAGTCCAAGTTGCTCGCCAGTAGTGTTACTAAGCTGACGATCCTTCATCACTTTGCAGATGAAACTTACAATATTCATATTGTGAGTTTTTCCAAACTTAACAAGATAGCAGATCAATTGCAGCTCATGACAAAGGCGAATAAAGTCTCTGCCTTCAGATTCATTACCAACACAGTCTGGGCAAATGAGTTGGTCCCACTTTTCTTCAATGCATGCTTTTTGAGCAAGCCAGTGAGAAAGAATAAATGAGTTGAGGTGGTTCCCTTGAAATTTGCAGCTTACAACGTTAGGAATTTCACTATTCGCACTTGATGCCGAAGCAAAACTTTTTTGCCCATTTTCCTTATTGATCCATTTCGGAAAATTGATAAGAATATGATTGATAAAAAAGCCAAAGGCCTGATGGGAAATTGCATGAGAATAACTTTTGTCTTTATAGACTAGATTCTCATCCTCATCTTTATGGCGATAAGTGCTGATTTTCATTGTCTCTGTGATCGAGATCTTTGGAAGCTTAAGAGAAAGCTCCGCAAGCTCATCTGACAAAGTCTTGGATGGGCGATACCAGCTGTATTGGTTTGATTTAAGCGCCTTAGAGTTTAGTTCTGTTGAACCGCTAGGGCGGAAAATCCCCATAAGAAAGCTGGAAGTATTGATCAGTTGGTTCACTTGCACTGGGATTTCGAGAGCATCACCAAGAAGTGCTACGAACTTAAGCTTAAAAAGGTAGACCACAACAATACGGTGAGTGTAATAATCAATGAATGTTTCAAGTTCCGCTTTGTAGGGGGAGTTGTCGGAGTAGATGTGATGCCAGAATTGGTGCTCTCCAGCAATATTATTAAAGTTCTGATCAAAGGTATTTGCAAACTCTAGGAATTCATTGAAAATTGAGGAGTGTAGGGTTGGATTTGCATCCTTAAGTCCTTGAAATTTAGTTCTTGCATCAGCTTTGAGGGCGGTAACTGTCTTAGCAATATCAAGAGCGTCATTGGAAAATAGGCTTTGCCCTGTCCAGCCAGGAACAAAGCAATTAGATGGCGCAAATTCACTCTCACTGATGTGAGATGTGCTTTCGAGAGTAGGGGATACTGATCCTTCTCTCGCTTGCCCTTTAATTTCTTCAGCTAATTCTAGTCCGTTAATCCAGGAATTAGCATCAAAAAGCCTATTACTCAAATGAGCTCCGCGTATATTTAATACAAGCTTATACTGCTCTCATTGAGTGAGGGCACGTACAACTCATTTAAATCGTTGTTGATTAGGGAAGGTATTTGTACCCTTTGGTTGTAACTTTGTCATTTAAAAGTTGGGTTTAAGGTATCTTTTTTATGTTTTTTCCCCCTGTTTGTTATCTGGCTCAATACATCCTGATGAATATATTGAAAATATTAGTTTTTTCGACTTTTTTTAGATTTTGACTAATTTTATCCTTGATTTTACCGATTAGAGTAAGGCAGAACGTGAACGCATTTTGGAGAGCGGTATGACTGACGACTTAAAAGACACAACAGATCAAGGTTTCAATGACACTGAGCTTGAGGACATCATGAATGAAATAGAGAGTCTTGAAAAAGATTTCGATATGAGTGAGCCTACGGCAGAAATAGTTGACCCAATAGCTGAAGAGATTGGAGATGTCACCGAGACCGTTGCTGAACCAGTTATGGAGGAAACTC
>JAGLCH010000182.1 GCA_023146355.1 Bacteriovoracaceae bacterium
AATCTCTTCCACCACCGCGTGAATCACGATCAGTAGCTTTAGCAGTAGTAACTTCTGTCAGAAGTTTAAACTCTTTATTAAAACGCCAAGAGAACATCACTTTCATGAATTCTTCTTTTGAAAGCACTTCGTAGTGATCAGCAAATTCTTTATAGATAGAGTCAATAGCGAAGTCTTCACCTTTTTCTAGGATTGCTTCTACAAGACTCGTTGTTTTCTCAAGCTCTCGCCTAAGTATACCACTCTTGATTTCATTAATTGTTGGAAGCTTACCTTCAATCATCTGTTGCTTAGTGAAACGCTCTAGTCGTCGAAGATAACCACGTTCTCTAGGGTCTATCAATGATACTGCGTTTCCTTTAAGGCCTGCTCTACCTGTTCGTCCAATTCGGTGAACAAAAGACTCCATATCTCTAGGGAGGCCATAGTTCACAACATGAGTTAGGTTATTGACGTCAATTCCACGAGCTGCAACATCAGTACAGATCATAAGACGACTTTTTCCTGCTTTGAAACGTGCCATTGAACGATCGCGTTGAAGCTGCCCCATATCTCCATGGAGTGAGTCAACTTTATAACCCTTTGCAAGAAGGCTATCTGTAAGTTCCCATGTATCTTTTTTTGTATTACAGAAAACAATTCCGTACATATCGACATTGATATCAATTAAGCGACAAAGAGCAGTCTCTTTATCCTTTGCGCGAACAGCATAGTAAGTCTGAGTTACATCAGCATTACTAAGTGTTTTCTTTGTGACTTTAACAACCTTAGGATCAGTAAAATCTTTCTTAATAAGATTCATGATCGGTGTAGGCATAGTTGCAGAAAACATCCACATGCTTCTCTCTGCACTAAAGTTTCCGACAATTTTTTGAACATCATCAAAGAAGCCCATGTTAAGCATCTCATCGGCCTCATCGAGAACAAGATATTTTGCTTGGCTAAAGTTTAGAACACCTTGATTCATGAGGTCGATCAAACGACCAGGTGTACCAACAATGATTTGTGGTTTTGTTTTTCTAATCCCTCTAATCTGACGGTCATAACAAATACCGCCAAAGACAGAGTAACTTTTTACTCTAGAAAACTCACCCAGCTTCTCTACTTCTTGGCAGACTTGATTTGCCAACTCACGAGTAGGTGCAAGAACAAGCGCTTGTATATTTTTATTATTAGGATCAAGTTTTTGAAGAAGAGGTAAAACAAAAGCAGCAGTTTTCCCCGTTCCGGTTTGAGCTTGCCCTACAAAGTCGACATCATCTCCGAGAAGAATCGGAAGGGCCTCGGCCTGAATATCGGTAGGCTCGGTATAACCAAGCTTCTCTATTGCTTTATTCAGTTCTGGCAATAGGTTAAAATCTGAAAATGACACATATACTCCTTAACTATTAAATGATTTTGAGAACCTACATCATCTAAGAGCACAAGTATATGTAATGATAAAAATTACTTAGTTTTTTTGCTATTTCATAGTAGTAGACCCAATTTAGCAAATGGGCCTAAAGAGATATAGTAGTAAAAAGAGATATAGTGAGCACTACAGGGCAAAAAGAGACATAAAACGGAGCAATCCCCCCCCCTAGATAACAATAAAAATTATGTTACCATAATTTAAACGATAACATTTGATGGGGAAAACTAACTATGAAAAAAAGATTGATCATTGCAATTACTCTACTCATTAGTTTAATTGTGGTTCTTGGCATGATTCAGGGCCTTGAGACCCTTCCAAGCTACGCATCACTACTTCCACCATTTATTGCTATTGCTGCTGCTTTTGTCACCTACGAAGTAGTAAGTTCACTATTTTTGGGGATTCTACTGGGGGCAGTAATTAGCTTCAATCCCAGCAGTATACTAGATGCTATAATGGTAACCCCCCAGAGCTTTTTTAAGGTGGCGGATACTTATATCATCGGTGCACTAGCAGATAGCGATCATGTTTCGGTTATTATTTTCACCATGTTTATTGGAGGTGTGGTCGGAGTTATAGCAAGATCTGGAGGGCTGCAGGGAATAGTGCTTCGCCTTTCATCTCTAGCGAAGAACTCCAAGTTGGCACAACTCTATACCTGGCTCATGGGCTGTTTGATATTCTTTGATGACTATGCCAACACACTTATTGTTGGAAATACGATGCGCCCCATTACTGATAAATTTAGGGTCTCTAGAGAAAAGCTATCCTTTTTAGTAGACTCGACCGCAGCGCCAGTTACTTCACTTGTTATTGTTTCAACATGGATTGGCTATGAAGTAGGACTGATTCTTGATGTATTTAATGCAAATGGAATGAGTGGAGATCCCTATATGGCATTCATAAACTCTATCCCCTATCGCTTCTATGTCATACTCATGCTCCTTTTTATCCCTCTCTCTATAATGATGGGGAGAGACTTTTCCTCAATGTATGATGCTGAAAAAAGAGCAAGAGATACTGGTGAAACCCTAAAGAAAGGTTCGACTCCTATTTCAGAGGCAGGGAGTTTGGAGTTTGATTTTTGCGAAACAAAAGGAGTAACGCCTAGAGCGATGAATGCGATTATTCCAATTGTTGTTCTTATTATCGGTGTTCTTGTGGGGCTCTATGTCACAGGACACAACTCAATCGTAGCATCAGCAAAAGGATCAGAGGTACTTGACCTAACAGTTAAAAATATTCTTGGAAACTCCAACTCGTTCAAGGCCCTTGTCTGGGCATCTCTTTTTGCATCATTAGTTTCTATCACTTTGGTTACAGTTCAAAAAATCCTAACAATTGAAGAGAGTATTAAATGCTGGATAAATGGGATGAAATCGATGTTTATGGCCGCAGTAATTCTGACAATGGCATGGTCACTTGGGGCGGTGCTTAAGGATATCAATACTGCGCAAACAGTTACAAATCTACTAGGAGGAGTGCTGTCGATTGAGATGCTTCCCCTTTTAGTCTTTCTTGTCTCTGCAGTTACTGCATTTTCCACAGGAACTTCGTGGGGAGCAATGGCAATTCTTTTCCCTCTCGCAATCCCACTTGCAAATAAGATTGGTGCCAACCTCCCTCCTGCGGAACTATCAATGGCGATAAGTGCAACAATCGGATCAATTTTAAGTGGAACGGTTTTTGGTGATCACTGCTCTCCGATTTCGGACACAACAATCATGTCATCAATTGCATCTGAGGTTGACCACATGGATCACGTTACAACTCAACTTCCATATGCTCTTTCCATTGGTGCTATATCTTGTGTCGTGGGATATTTGCCTTCGGGATTTGGATTTAATCCCTTTGCATCAATTGCCGTTGGCCTGATTTTAGTGGTCGCACTGCTACTTATTTTTGGAAAAAAAGTTCCTAACATTTCGAATTAGTGGCCAGAGAGATCAAACTTAATCTTTCTGGTCTAGCTCAATTCCCTCTTTCGTAATGATGATCTTTTTATCTTTATAAAGCATACCGATGGCACTCTTAAAGCTTTTCTTACTCATTCCAAGAGCACGCTTGATAGCATCTGGTGAGCTTTTGTCGTGTAGAGGAGACTTCCCCCCACGCTTTTCAAGCATCTCTAATACTTTTCCTTTTGAATCCAAAAGGTTCTGCACGCCAACCGCCTGAAGGGACAAGTCGACGAGTCCATCCTCTCTCAACTTCGTGACAACTGCATTGCACTGCTTGCCAATTCTAATTTTACTATAAATTTCAGAATGGTAAATCATCCCAATAAACTTTTTATTAACAACAACTCTAAAGCCAAGGTCTGTTTCTTGCGCCACTATAATTGGCACAGTATCCCCCTCTGCAATATCGAACTCTGAAGACTCAATAAATTGACCAAGCTTTGTAGTACCAAAGATTCGATCAGTTCCCTCTTCAAGACAAATACGCACAACATAGGTCTCATAGCGACGTACTTTTATTTTCTGCTCATTTCCAGGAACAAGAAGGTCTTTCTCGATTCCCCAATCAAAAAATGCTCCAAAATCCTGAACGTTGATCGCCTCCAAAACGGCATACTCTCCAACACAAGCAAAAGGGACCTGTGAAGTCGCAATCTTTGAACCTGTAGTATCTAAATATACAAATACATCAATAGCTTTTCCATGTTCCATTTTAACAGGTGCCATTGCTGGAGGCATAAAAACCTCTTCCCCAGATTCATCGTCTCTTAGATAAAAACCAGATGTATTCTCACGAAAAAATATTAAATTATTAACTTTTCCAATTTCAATCATTGGACACTCCTACTTCGATTTGGTCTTGCCGCTTTGGCATTAGGATTTGTATTTGATGGACGACGTCTAGGCTTATGAGCTCTAGTACTTCCCACTGATCTCTGACCATCAACATGCTCCGGCCTATACTTTTTTGCCTTCTTCGCTCTAATTGGTCGAGTGTCCAGGGTAGTTTCAGGGACCTTGTTAACAGGAATAAACCCATCGATCTCTTTACGTTCAATAACTTGCTTAATAAGACGCTCAATGTCTTTCAATTGCTTAAGTTCATCAAGGCAAACCAATGAAATAGCATGACCAGTAGCACCTGCTCTTCCGGTGCGACCGATACGATGAACATAATCCTCTGAAACATGGGGCAAATCGAAATTCACAATTTGTGGCAACTGATCGATATCAATTCCGCGTGCTGCAATATCTGTCGCAACAAGGATTCGAATTTTTCCCTCTTTAAAATCAGCGAGAGCTCTCGTTCGTGCCCCTTGACTTTTATTACCATGAATTGCCGCAGCGCTGATCCCTTGTTTCTCTAGGAGCCGAGTAAGCTTATTTGCGCCATGCTTAGTTCTAGAAAAAACCAAGGCCTGCTGCCAATTCTCTTCCTGTATAAGGTGCGTAAGAATTTTCGTCTTTTGACTCTTATCTACAGCATAGAGGCTCTGCTTGACTAACTCTATCGCAGAGTTTCTAACACCAATTGATATTTCTACGGGGTCATTAATCAGTCCCTTCGCAAGTCCTCTAATATCTTCGGAAAATGTAGCAGAGAACATCAAGTTCTGCCTTCTTGCAGGAAGAAGCTTGAGGATTTTCTTAATATCGTGAATAAATCCCATGTCTAACATGCGATCGGCCTCATCTAGTACGAGTATTTCAAGGTCATTAAAGCGAACAGCATTTTGACTATGAAGATCTAGAAGTCGTCCAGGTGTAGCAACAAGAATATCAACTCCTCTTCTTAGACGAACCATCTGAGGGTTAATTTTAACGCCACCAAATACCACTGCTGAACGCAATGGAAGGTGCTTACCGTAAGTCGCAACGCTCTCTTCAACCTGGGCCGCAAGCTCACGAGTAGGAGTCAGAATTAGAACTCTGGCACAATTTGGTCGAACTCTTTTACCTCCACTTAATTTCTCAAGGATGGGAAGAGTGAAGCCTGCAGTTTTTCCAGTTCCAGTTTGTGCAGCGGCCATAACATCTTTCCCCGATAATACAGCGGGGATTGCCTCAGCTTGAATTGGAGTTGGAGTATCGTAACCTTTATCAGCTATAGCGCTGAGAATTTGGGCAGAAAGGCCCATTTTAGAAAAGCTCATATATTATACAAATCCTATTTTAAATTTTCGGTTTTTAATTTTCCCTGCTCGTAGAGAATCTACAGCATGATCAATTTGATCGCGCTTAACAGCAACGAATGAAACCATCGGCAGAATTGAAATATCACCAATGTCATCAGAAGAAAGGCCTGCTTCCCCTACTAGGGCGCCAACGATATCACCGGGCCTAAGTTTATTTTTCTTTCCACCACTCACATACATTGTTTGCATAGGAGGAAGTAGATTATAACTATCAGTATCAGAAAGAGTATTGAGTTCTGATATTGTAAACTCATTGCCAGTAAACTCTTCGATTGCCTCGACTCTGAATTGATTCTTAGTAATGTAAAGACTTAGGGCAAGGCCTGTTTTCCCTGCTCTTCCTGTGCGCCCAATTCTATGAACATAAACCTCAGGATCACTTGGAAGGTCGAAATTGATAACAGCGGGGAGATCCTGTATATCGAGACCTCGAGCTGCAACATCAGTAGCAACAAGCACTGAAAGACTTTGGTTAGAAAACTTTGTAAGAACTGATGTTCTCTCATTTTGCATCAAGTCTCCATGAATTCCAGCGGCCTTAATTCCGCTCTTAACCAAAAAGTCAGCGAGGTCGGCCGTAATCTGCTTTGTCTTACAAAAGACAAGAGATCTTTCAGGTTGAAAAGTAGCAAGAATTTTTAACAGACAATCATTTTTGTCTTGATGACGTTCTAGCTCATAAAACATCTGATCAATGGAATCAACAGAGTGCTCAACGTCTACAGAAACTTCAATAGCATTCTTTTGTATTGTTTCGCTAAGCTCAGAAATCCCCTCAGGAAATGTGGCAGAAAAAAGCATCGTCTGCCTATCAGTTGGAAGGTGAGACTCTATTCTCATAATGTCATCATTGAATCCCATATCTAGCATTCTATCAGCTTCATCTAGAATAAAAGAGTTTAGCCCACTGAAGTCTAGAGTTTCTTTCTTTAGGAGTCGTAGAATCCGCCCTGGAGTTCCAACGATAATGTGGGCACCATAAGACAGCGATTTTTCCTGATAAAACTCAGAAGATCCTCCACAGATCGTAAGAACTTTTACATTTTTCATCATACGTGCAAGTGAGCGAATCTCTTTGGCGACTTGCTCAGCGAGCTCTCTCGTAGGGCAAAGTATAAGAGATTGAATAGAAGAGCTACTGGAGTCGAGCGTATTCAGCACACCAAGACCGAAAGCAGCAGTCTTACCACTTCCCGTTTTTGCTTTGGCAATAATATCTATTCCCTCGAGTACTGCCGGTAAGCTTCGCGCCTGAATAGGAGTCATAGTGTGAAATTTGAGTTCTTCGAGGTTGCGGAGTAACTCTTTCTTTAATGGGTATTGTTCGAACTTGTCTATCATCAGCTATCTATAGCACAATTACTTCAATAAGCGATGAGTATAAAAACAAAACGACTTTTTTATACTGTTCTTAAACTGAGCAAATACAGGAACTTATGATGGCAAATAAAAAACAATCAGGCAAGGCCTAAAGCGTATAGCCATCATGGTCATTGATTTGACTAACAGACAGCTTAATTTCAGAGATCAGCTTTTTAGTTTTTTCATGATTAAACTCACCTCCAGGAGATTCAAGCTCTTTAATTGAGCAATCAACCCGAGGGTAAATGAAATCAGTTATCCTTTCCCAGTTGTGAGAAATTATTACTGATTTAGAGTAGTTATGATTCTGATTAATAAAATCTTTATTGAGCGCAATTGAGGAGTAGATAAGGTAG
>JAGLCH010000183.1 GCA_023146355.1 Bacteriovoracaceae bacterium
TAAAATAGTACTTATTTCGTTGTAGCGAGTTTTAAAGCGCTGGGAGAGGTAAAGTCCGTTACGATAAAAGAGATACAGTGTGATGGCAGCGATTACGGGGGAGAGCTTTAAAAAGAGTGCTCCAAGTCCCTCCTGTCCACCGGGGATAAATTGAAAGCGGATTGTGTAGGCGATTAGCCAAGCGATGATGACAAAAGCGGCATCGATATATTTTTGGAGTAGTGCAAAACTTCTCTCATGAGCTTTTAACATTTAGACCTCATAATAGTTTGTTAAACGATCTTTTATTGTGCAAAATTATACCCACAAATACTTAAAAGTACCCCATATTTCAAGGAATTATATATTTTGAAAGTTGTTCTACTACACGATTGGCTCACAGGGTTTAGGGGCGGCGAGAGAGTTCTCGAAGTCTTCTGTGAAATGTTCCCTGATGCACCACTTTATACACTGGTACACAATCCCGGATCCACCAGCGAGCTTATTGAAAATAGGAAAATTACCGCCAGCTTCATCGACAAGCTCCCGGGTAAAGAGAAGGGGTATCGCAAGTACTTGCCACTCTTTCCAATGGCGGCAGACTCTCTAAAAATTATTGAAGACGCCGATCTGGTAATTTCAAGCTCCCACTGCGTGATCAAAGGGGTAAAGAAACCCAAAGGCTCGAAGCACCTGTGCTATATCCACAGTCCCATGCGCTATATTTACGATCAGTACGACAACTACTTTGGAAAAGACTCACCGCTACTTCAGCGCTTGATCATGAGACCCCTTAGACCATTACTAACGTGGTGGGATAAGCGCTCAAATAAAAATGTCGATCTGATGGTTCCCAACTCTGCATTCGTTCAAAAGAGAGTTGAGGAATACTACCAGATGGACTCCACTGTAGTGCACCCCTTTGTGGACTTGAAAGACTTTGAAGGGGAGTTTCCGGCCAAAGAGGATTTCTACCTGATGGTGACAGCCTTTGCTCCCAACAAAAAAGTGGGAACGGCGATAGAGGCCTTTAATAAAATGGGGAAAACACTAAAGATCATTGGTGGTGGCCAGCAAGAGGAATACTTAAAGTCCATCGCCGGCGACACAGTCGAATTTATGGGGAAGCTATCCCGCGAAGATGTGGTTGACCATATGAAGCGCGCTCGTGGATTTATCTTCCCAGGGGTGGAAGACTTTGGCATTACCCCACTTGAAGCACTAGCAGCGGGAACTCCGATAA
>JAGLCH010000184.1 GCA_023146355.1 Bacteriovoracaceae bacterium
AATAGTGCTTATATTGCCTACCAGAAAGAGCGCTACGACAAAGTCTTGGACATTATGTCTGCTATTAAATTTCAAGGGAAAAGAGAGCGCGCACTAAGAGCTTATATGATGGGCCTAAGTTTCTCTCGAGTGGAGGAGTTTAGAAGTGCTCTACGCAGTTTTAAAATTGCTCTATCTTTGGGCGCAGTTCAAAAAGATATTAACTATGAGATGGGACAAGCATTATATGCAATAAATGAACTCAATATGGCAAAGAATAAGTTTATCGACTCTTACAATGTGGGATTCAAAAAAATTCCATCCCTTTACTATTTAGGACATATCTCTCAACTTCTTGATCAAAGTGTTCAGGCAAAAAAATATTTCTTAAAAGTGGCCAGTAGTGAGAAGGCCGATAATAATCTGCGGCAGGTATCAACCTTCCAGTTAGCAGAAGTTATCTTTGCTAAATTTAGCGACTCAAACTATTTAATCAAGAAAGTAGTAAGGCGCTACGTACTTCCTCTTCTTAATGAGGCCATCGTTATAGATCAAAAGTCACCACTTGCCGATGAAATTAGAAAAAGAAAAGCTGAAATTCTTCGCACCTACAAACTGAACACGATTATCCTTTCAAATGGAAGAGAGATCAGCAAGAAGAGACTGATGCTCAATATTGGTCTTTCTGAAAAATACGACAATAATATAACCTACGCAGCAGATGACATCGCAGCGAGTACTACCATTAAAGAGAGCAGCCTTATTTCTGAAGGTCGGGTTAACGCCACTTACAACCTTGTTCCAAATCGTAGTTGGGTTATTACTCCCTCTATTAACGGAACTTATGTCAAACATCACAAAAATAGGCCACTAGTTTATACGAATGACTATTATCAGTGGAGTCTAGGGATGGGAAATAGTTTCGAGCATACACTGTTTGAGAAGGCCGCTTCTTTTCTTCTAGATATTGATTATAGCTACAAGGCAAAAGACTACCAAGCATCAAAGAGTCTTGAGTTTTATGAAGAGGTGTATGAATTATCATTTGGAGAGCGCTTTCGCTTCTTTAAATCCGGGGATACTGTGGCAAA
>JAGLCH010000185.1 GCA_023146355.1 Bacteriovoracaceae bacterium
TGAAATTCATCTTTGTAGTACTTTGATTTTCCAATGGCCTTCATCGATGTTTCATACTCGTCGTAGTCTTGCATCCACTCTTGGTACCACTGAAATCCCACTGACCAATTAGCACTCAAATCCATTTTGTAGCCAACGAGAAACTTCATTACTGAATTTTCAATGAATGCACTCGTTCCATTGCTATCATCTTTTGAATCATAGTAACCGTATTCTGCCGAAAAGATCCCTGGTCCAACTTGTCCTTCTGTTGAAGCTCCAAATACGTCGAGTTTAGGGTAAAAACCAGAATAATCACTTACATCAAGTCCCTTTGGTTGCTTCCAAAATCCATGATAGTAATAGAGAGCAAGTTGCTGACCAAAAATATCTTTTTTCAGTTGCGCAGCTAGTTCGCCATTTTGAAAGTCACGATCCTTTTTGTCTCCTGTACGAGTGCTGCTACAGTTAGAAGCAAGATTTTTCATACTGTCACCAGTATTAGGATTATAGACATTAAAATAACAGCCGTTTGGAGTAACATCAGGGCTAAACTGAGGAGTGTAGACCATATCAAGTGAGCTTCCTAAAAAGTAGTTGGTCACACGAAGAGAGTCTGATGGATCCTTTAGCATTTCCATATCTCTTCCCTGGAAGTTTGAAACCCAGTTTTTCGGGAAAAGGTCATTGATAAAGAGCATGTCTGCGACGCCCCAAGTTGAAACTTGACGCCCAATACTTAGGTCCATCCACTCAAAGGGAGTGTATTTAATTCTAAGCTCTCTAATGTCAATGTAGGTTTCATTTAGAATATCATCTTTAACAAAATCAACTTTTGAGTAAAAAGCTCCATTGTCATTTGATTTTGAACTTTTGAGTCTAAATCTTCTATTGGCCATAACGTAGTTATCACCACTTTGGGCGTGGGGACCTGTTCCGCTAATGTTGGCACCTTGCTCAATTTCAACGAAGCCTGTGAATTCAAGGCCTGCCATTTGAAATCCTCCCCCACTTGCGGGGGAGTCTGCGAAGTCATCTTCAAAGTCGTCAGCGTATGACATGCTACTTACTAACAGTAGAGATAGTAGTATTGTTTTCATTCTTCTTTCCTATTACTTTAAGTACTTCATTGGAGGGTTCTTAAGAGATCGCTCTGAAAAATCTGAGTCCTTAAGTCCAACGTTGTATTTTACTTTTTTGGGATTAACTAGCATTTCAGTTTTAGTTCCTTCAAGTGGTGAAACCATTACTCGTTTCATGATTGTTGGAAATCCTTGAATCATTTTAATTGAGCTAGATGTATAAGTTCTGTAAACCACGCCGTCTTGATTGTAGTAATCCACTTTCATTGGCACATAAGATTTTTTTGAAATCCATGCTTTGATTTTTGAAATCTTATTCTCTTTCACTTTAGGAATACTTTCAGTTACAAAACAGTCTTCCCCACCCTCAGATGCAGAGCCTATGAGTTTGTGATTATCTTTAGTGAAGTGACGTCCAGAAACATCTTCATAGCTGAAGTCTGATCCCATAAATGGGTCTTGCTTCCTTGATCCAGCAATAGGAAGGACCTTGTCAGAAGCAGGGATATAGAGGCGTCTGTAGTCATCTTTTAAAATGTTCTTATGTACGAGAAATGTTGTCTTACTAATATCAGATGGTCTCATGAAGTATGTGTAAAACATTTGCTTTCCACCATCTTTGATATCTTTACGAAGCATATAAAAGAGCTTCTTAATTGGCTTTTTTGATCCCTTTGAGTAAACCTTCATTACCATTTGGGCGACGCCATCGTCGGCCGCGTAGTAGGAGGCCATATGGGCCTTTTTCATAATCTTATTCACGTCTGCTGCTAGTGCACCAAAAGAGAGTAGGGCAAGTGCTGTAATCAATAGTTTTTTCATAAGTTCTCCTTAAATATATTCTTTAAAACTAGGTAGTCTTTTGTAAAAGATTTTAACAATTGCTGGCATTAAAATCAAAGTTGTTATTCCGCTTACTAGCATGATTGCGAAGAAGAAAGATCCAACAGTTAGGTAAGGTACTAGCCCCGCGAAGAAAAGTGGTAGGAATCCAATAGAGATTACTAGTACATTTCTCCAAATTGCCTGAGCTGTTCCCTCAAACATCTCATTATAAGACATTTCAAGATTCTTATTCTTTTTATTAAACATTCGTATATGTTCAATGAAGTGAATGGCAAAGTCGATTGAAAGTCCGAGGGTTAAACTCGATAGTATCGCAATAGGCATGTCATAGAATTTTCCTGTAAAACCAATGGCACCGTAGATAAAGAGAATTGTAATGGTCAGGGGGAGCATTGCAATAAAGGCCCACTTTACACTTCTAAAAAGAACAACCATCATTAGTAAGACAATAACAAATGATCCTGTTAGTGCTTCCATCATTCCTGTAACCATCTCATCTTGCCACACATTATTAATCTGCATAATTCCAGACCATTTAACTTTTAGTGGATACTCTTTTCCTGCAGCATCTTTAAGAATTGGCGCTGGATTTTCTTTTTCAAACTTTTCAAATTCGCGGAGAACTTTTAGCATGTTTTGATTGTCGCCAGTCTTAAAGTAAGTCCACATCTGAGTTTCGTTTGAGTTTCCTGGTGTGATAAGTTTCCACATATCACGACCTTTTTTGATATCACCTGACTCAAAAAGGAACATGTATTGTGAAACTTCTTCTCTTGTTTGGGGAAGAGCTTTCTCACCTTTTACAACTTCATTGATTTTTACAAGCACATCAACAATTGATGTTACTCCACCAATAATCTGGTTACCTTCGTTGTCTTTAATTGTAGGGAGAAAATCTGCTACCTTCTTTATGTAGCGTATTACTTCGATGTTTTTAATTGATGGTGCCTCAATCTCTTCAGATTCTCCGAAGTCATCTTCAACTTCTGCACTTTCCATCTCTGGAACTTCGAAGTAGAGGTTAGACATGTAGGTTCCGGCCATCTTTTCATTCATTACATCACTTGCGATACGCAGAGAGTGATCGGCCTTAAACCATCTTACAGGATTATCATTAATGATAATTTTTGTAACTCCAAGGATTGAGATTGCAACAATTACAATCGCTGTAACAGCAATACTTTTAGGGAAATTCCAAGCTAATTTCTTAAAAGCTTGTACTACTTCTACAAAAACTGATTTTCTTTCGCTGGACTTAGAAAATGCGAGAAGTGCATCGTCACTCAGGAGCATTGTGTAGGCAGGAATGAATAGCATCGAAAGAATCCATGCTAGAAATACTCCAAACCCAATAGTGACACCAAATACTATAACTGGAGGAATTCCGGTCGTTGCAAGTGCTGTAAAGCCAATGATTGTTGTAAGTGAAGTGTAAAACATCGGGTTGAAGAGATCTTTCATCACGTGGCGAATTGCATCTTCTTTCTTTTCATATTTCCCCATTTGCCGACTGAGGTTACTCAATATGTGAATAGAATTTAAAACGGCAATCGGTAGTAGAAAAATAGGGATCATTGAACTCATAATATGGATAACATTTCCACTATAAATTAGAGCTCCCATGGCCCATAAAACTACCATTACTCCAAGGATCATCGGTGCAGCAACAACTTTGATACTTCTAAAAAAGTAGAGCATGAGAAGAAAAATCACAAGGCCTGCCATTGGAGCGTATAGTCCCATCTGGACAAACATCTCATTACCAAATGTTGATTCAGCTACGGGAAGACCTCCAAGATAGAATTCTTCATTATCAGTTAAGTACTTATTTGCAATAATTTGCATTTTTTGACTTAAGTAGTAGCTTCTATTTTTTTTCCCATTGAGCATTGGAACGACGATTCCCACCATGTTTCCATCTAGGGATGAAATCACGCCCGCAACCATTGGGTTTGAGTTGAGCGACTTTAAAAGAGCTTTTGCTTCTGCTTCTGTTTTTGGAGGATGCTCCATAAGACGCTTCACTAAAAGCTCTCCAGAGCTGTTCTTAGTGATATCATCTACGAGGCTTACAGAGATGATATCCCTTTCATCGAAAAGACTAAGGTCCCTGTCGCCAACTTCAGTATCTCTTAGGAACTGAAGCTTTCTGAAGAACTTGCTAAAACTAGTATTGGACTGGGGCTCGTCTTGGATTTTACTGATTTCTTTTGTGATATTGTAAATTTTTGTGAGTCCATCAACAGTGAAAAGAGAACTACCATCCTTCATTCGGATGCCAACTCCAACAATGTCGTTTACATTAAATGTTTCTTTAATCTTATCGTACTGCAAAACTGAGGCATTATCAGTTGGAAGCATGTGAACGGGGTCAGTATCCGTTCTCAGGCTAGGGAATGCTGCAAGAAAGACTAGAGTGATTAGGGCACCAAGAACCATGACCAGTTTAGGTCGTGATATGGCAAAATTAGTGAGATTTTTTTGAATCATAATACATATCCTTGTGTTTAGCTTTTATATGCTTAAACTATACGGTCAAAATAGTTATAGATGAAATAGATAAAACAAATAATCATATAGATGATACTAGAGGTCGAGGTAGAGATAAACAAAAGTTTTGTTGAGATTGGAGTATAAAATCCTGTTTTAACATGATGTCTGAGTTTATTTCGCTAGTAGTGCCGGTAAAATACCCATTAGGCCATTACACACAAAGAGCCTGCTTGTGCTTGTCAGGTTTGTTATTTTGATTACCGCTTCTTTGGTTTTATAGCTCTTTCCAGCAATGATGAACTCACCCATCATTAGAATTCTTGCTCTTGTGGTTCCCGCTAGTACCCCACTGCTCAAAGGAGGAGTGCATAGCTCTCCGTCGAGTAGAATGAAGATATTGGCACGAGTGGTTTCAAGAATTTCTCCCTGATCACTGATGAAGAGAGTGTCGTCATACTGATCTTGCTGATTTTTTAAAATATTTTTACAGAGTTTATAGTTCCACTCTTCGCTTCGCTTCGGCGAAATTGCTTGGCGAAGTTTTTGAGGTGAAGAGTAATCTTTAATTGGGGATGAGTTAGCAATAGTTTGAACCGTAGTTCCATTGAACATAAAATCAATTCGGATTCGTCCTTCACGCGCTTCATTGGCCAGGTCTTTAAGGTTTTCTTTCATCCACTTTGCCAATGGAATATCATCGATAATGGGTGGTGCCTTAAAAAACTGAAGTGTCTTCTCAATCCTAGTCCAGTGGTATTCAATATGCTGAATTGCTGAGTCCTTAATCTTCATTGTCTCGTAAAAGTCATAGCGAATCATTGATTTATCCTCTGACTTTTAAGAAGAATCTCTTCATACTCATTTTCTGGAGTTGAGTCGATCACAATTCCTCCACCTGCGTGGTAGAACAGTCTTCCTGATGCTTCGTGTAGGAATGAACGTATTAAAATATTGAGTTCAAACTCATCTTTTTCCCACCATCCAAGTGTTCCGCAGTAGTAGCCCCGATCAAACTCTTCTAATTCGCTGATGTACTCGCAGGCGCGTTTCTTGGGGCAGCCAGAAATGGACCCTCCTGGGAGTACTGATTCTAAAATATCGGAAAAGTTTTTTGAGCATGGCGCAGTAATTTCTGAATAGGTGTGGACTATATCGCCAAGGTCCATAATAGAGCGATGCTCTTGCACAGTACTTCCTTTTCCATCAGAAACAGAATTAAGATCATTTCGTAGGAGGTCGACTATCATCGATAGTTCAGCATTCTCTTTGTTACTATTTAAGAGGTTTTTTATTCCCTCTATTCCTGCCTTTGACGTTCCTTTTATTGGTCGAGTCGTCAGGACATTTTCCTCTCTTTTAAGAAAAAGTTCCGGTGATAGAGAAATAATGGTGTGATCCCCATAGGGGATATGGGCATGGTAATTTCCTAGAAACTTATTATGGTAGTGTGAAAATAGATCAAGTGAGTGGGTACAGGACTCAGCAACAAATGGAAAAGTTAGATTCAGCTGGTAGATGTCACCATCTCTTATTCCCTCTAGGGTCTTTTTAAGGGATTCGAGATAACTTTTTTTTGCAATGCGAGGTTTGAATGTTGTTATCTCCGCTTTTTTACAGTCCTTAAGTCTTTCTTTTAGCTGGTTTTTGGTTATCTTTTTTTTATCTCTCAGAACTATGACGGCCATAAGTGGGGTTGAGTGAAGTTTTTCTTTTGTAGATATGCGATCTTTTAGAAGGATCTTTTCCCCAAATTCATAATTTATTTTTATGATCTTAGTGTGTTCAAAATATTCAGTTTGAATGCGAGTGAGGTTCTCTTTCCATTGAGACTCTGATATTTCAATCTCAAAGTAGTCTTCTGAGATTAAGTAGTCTCCTTTATAAAAGCAAATGAGTGGGGTCATTTAAGCTCCTTTACCCAAGCAACTAAGTTTTGAGCGAGTTCATTACACTTCTCTGTAAGAAAGGATTCAGGGTGAAACTGAAGCCCTATGTGTTTGTTGTCTCGGTGCTCCACTCCCATGATTATGTCATCTAAGTGTGCGATGGAATTATAAGCACCACTACTAGAAAAACCAAGGGAGTGATAGCGAGCGACAATAATTTCTTCTCCAATCCCATGAAATAAAGATGATTCTCCAAGGGTAACGGAACTAACCTTACCGTGAACTGGAGTAAAGTCCTTTTGAATTTTTAAACCCTCAAGGTGGAGCATCAACTGCATTCCGAGGCAGATTCCAAGTATTGGAAGTTTTCCTTTACTCTTTTCTAGAAAGTCGAGGCTTCTATTGTACTCGCATGGACTTCCAGGTCCAGGAGACAAAACAATAAAGTCTTTATCAAATACCATCTTCTCATAATCACTATCCCATTTACATACTTCAACTTTTACTCCAGCACTCATGAGCCATTGGGCGACGTTGTAGGTGAAAGAATCGTAGTGATCAATTAGAAGACATTTCATTTGTGGGTGACACTTTTTTTCATTTTGATATGTTCAATACCGGCCTCATCGAATTGATCGCCAAATGGAAGGTAGCCAAGTTTTGTATATAGTGACTTGGCACTTACCTGAGCATTGAGGTAAATGGTGGTGTTGGGGGAAATTGAAAATATTTCATTCTCAATTGCTGACATTAGCTTTGTTGCAATTCCCTTTCCTCTTGAGTTTGGAAGAGTTGCCACTCTCTCTATCTTGTATCCACCATCAATCTTGCGAAATCTTCCAACAGAAACGGCATGATCATTTTCATAGGCCAATATATGGGTGGAGGTTTCCTCGTACTGATCAATTTCAAGGTGTAGGGGGACTGACTGTTCCTCTACAAATACCGTTTTTCGGATGGAAAGTATCATCTGATAGAGATCAGTTGTGATGGAAGGAACTTTGATTATCGTAAGGTTACACATAGGTATAATCATGCTCTATTCGTTACGATCTGTCATATCGTAGTTGATCGCTACTTTTAAGGTCGCAGGTGAGTTGGAGATATATTTGATTTTATCAACAGTGGTGATACAATCATTATTAAACCAAAACTAACAAGCAGTTCAGGTAAACTTGTAGTTGAGGCACACAGTGGAAATGAATTTATAACTCAGATCCCCATTTATCTATCAGTGAAAAAATGAATATTGCTCAGACCTTAAAAACTATTTTTATCTTTAAACGTTTTACTGACGAACAGTTGGAGCATATTGCACGCTTCGTGACCCCTGTTAAAATGAAAAAAGGGGAGATCCTTTTTGTTCAAGGGGAAAATGTATGTGCCTTTTTTGCTGTAGCACACGGCCGTCTTTCTGTATTTCGCTCCTCAAAAAGTGGACTCGAACAAACGCTTCACATCGCAAATGATCGTGAAGTTGTGGCAGAAGCTGCCATCTTTGGAAAAAGTGAGTTTCCCGCCAGTTGTAAAGCACTCAAGGATAGTTTAGTTCTAAAAGTCCCTAGGGGCCCATTTATTGAATATATGATGAAGCATCCTGAAGCAGCAATCTCTGTTATGGCCGCTTACTCTATCCGACTGCGTGAATTTGTTACGATGATTGAATATCTCTCCTTAGATGACGTTAAGCTACGTGTAATCAAGTACTTACAGCGAAATTGCCGCCCAGCTCCTGATGGAGGGATGGCCATAGAACTTACTATGAGTAAAAAAGAGCTGGCAGGATTACTAGGGACAGCACCTGAAACCCTCTCAAGAACCCTTAAAAAGCTAAAAGAAGAGAAGCATATCTCTGAAGATGGTAAACTCATTAGAATTACTGACCCCAACAGCTTTTTTTCCGAACTATAATCACTTTTCCATTTTATCTTGATCTAGGTCAATGATTTTTTGGTGCGAATGACCGATACTCCGTTTGTATTAAATAAGTGAGGAACTCATGAAAAGAAAAATTATTGAAATTAACGAAGACCTATGTAACGGATGTGGTGATTGTACTACTGGTTGTTCTGAAGGTGCATTACAAATAATTGATGGAAAAGCAAAGCTAGTGAAAGAAGACTTCTGTGATGGCTTCGGAGATTGTATTGGAACGTGTCCTACTGGTGCATTGCAAATTATTGAGCGTGAAGCTGCTGCCTTTGATGAAGAAGCTACTATTGAGTATCTTCGAGAAACTCAAGGCGAAGAAGCTGTAAAAAAAATGGTTGATGCACAAAGAGAGCATCACGAAAATGAAAAAAAAGCAAAAGCGGAAATGAAACCAATGCCATCTGGTGGTGGTTGCCCGGGACTCCGTAACTTTTCACTAAAAAAAGATACACCCAAAGTCGCACCGGCACCTCTTGCTAATTCTTCTGCAGGTCCTGCGCAGCTTATCCCAAGTGAACTTACACAATGGCCTGTTCAGCTTCACCTTGTTAATCCATCAGCACCATACTTAAATGGAAAAGAACTCGTAATCATGAGCACCTGTGCTCCACTTGCTTCTGCTGATTGTCACTGGCGCTATCTGAAGGGGAGATCTGTTGTTGTTGCTTGTCCAAAACTCGATAATACCGGACCTTATACTGAAAAGCTCACACAGATGCTCATGCAAAATGATATTCCAAGAGTAATTATTGTAAGAATGGAAGTGCCATGTTGTGGAGGCCTCTCTCATTTTGGAGCAGATGCTGTAGCAAATTGTGGAAAAGATGTTATTTTAGAAGAGCACACTATTGGTGTAGATGGATCTTTAAAAAGCGTAAAAGAACTTTAAAACCTAAAAATAATTTAATTAGAAATGCCCCCTCGGGGGACTATGAACTAAGTATCTTTGGAGGAACTTATGGGAATGTTTTGTTATCAGTGTCAGGAAGCTGTCGGTGGTGTTGGCTGTAAAGTAGCTGGTGCTTGCGGGAAAGTGGAATCAACTTCTAATCTTCAAGACCTATTGGTATTTATGTTGAGAGGAATCTCACTCTATCAAGAAGCTGCAATTGAAAAAAATGGTAAGGGAAGCCGTGAGGCCGATATTTTTGTAACTGAATCTCTATTTGCAACAATCACTAACGCAAACTTTGATGACGAGGATTTTATTACTCGAATTAAGGGTGCCATTATTCTACGTGATAAGCTTAAAGCTGAATACGGATCACTTGTTAACTCAAGCTATGACGCACTAACATGGAGTACAGAAAACGTTCAAGAGTTCCACGCAAAAGCAGCTGAAGTTGGCGTACAGTCCATTGAAAACGAAGATGTACGTTCACTTCGTGAGCTTGCTATCTACGGACTTAAGGGAATTGCAGCTTATGCTCACCATGCATATGTAATTGCAAAAGAAAATCAAGAAGTTTTCAATCAAATGCATACTACTCTTGCCTCAACAACAAGAGAGCTATCTCTAGAAGATATGATTGCAGTGGTTATGAAGACTGGAGAGCTAGCAGTTTCAACAATGGCACTTCTTGATGAAGCAAACACAAGTACATACGGAAATCCTGAATTGTCTGAAGTAAATATTGGAGTAGGAACAAACCCAGGGATCTTAATCTCAGGTCACGACCTAAAAGATATCGAGCAACTTCTTGAGCAAACAAAAGGGACTGGAGTAGACGTATATACTCACAGTGAAATGCTTCCAGCACACTACTACCCTAAATTTAAGCAGCACGAGCACCTAAGAGGAAACTACGGTGGAGCTTGGTGGACACAAGCAAAAGAATTTGAAACATTCAATGGTCCAATTGTAATGACTACAAATTGTATTGTTCCAGTTAAAGACTCATACAGAAACCGCATCTATACAACTGGTGTTGTTGGATATCCTGGTGTCGCAAGAGTTGCTGAAGCTGGCGAAAAGAAAGACTTTACTGCAATCATTGAGCAGGCAAAGAAATGTGCTGCTCCGATTGAAATTGAAACTGGAAAGATTGTAGGTGGATTTGCTCACTCACAAGTAATGGCACTTGCTGACAAAGTTGTCGATGCTGTTAAATCTGGTGCAATTAAGAAATTTATCGTTATGGCAGGATGTGATGGACGCCAGAAGGGAAGAAATTACTATACTGATCTTGCAGAATCTCTACCTAAGGATACTGTTATTCTTACAGCTGGTTGTGCTAAGTTCCGTTACAATAAATTAGAGCTTGGAGATATCGGTGGAATACCAAGAGTATTAGATGCTGGACAGTGTAATGACTCTTACTCACTTGCAGTAATCGCTCTTAAGCTTAAAGAAGTATTTGGACTTGATGATATTAATGATCTTCCAATTGAATACGATATAGCATGGTATGAGCAAAAAGCTGTTACCGTTTTACTTGCACTACTTCACCTTGGAGTAAAAGGGATTCGTCTTGGGCCAACACTCCCAGCTTTCCTTTCACCAAATGTTGTAAAGGTTCTTGTTGAAAATTTCAACATTAAGCCAATTGGAACAGTTGAAGAAGATCTTGCAGACATGATGAAATAATTAAGTTTCACCTTAGGGTGATATGTTATGAGAAATCATAATTTTAGGGGGAGGCCATCTGGCCACCCCCTACTTATTTAAAGTGACTAAAACA
>JAGLCH010000186.1 GCA_023146355.1 Bacteriovoracaceae bacterium
GTCTACGTTCCTTCTCCAAAATTTTATAATGCTTATGGTGGTTTTAAAAAAGGGCTTACAGATAAAGACCTGTCAATTTCTGCTATTGTAATTGATACCTCATGCAGCAGCAATATCTGGATGGAGCTGATAAATTGTGCTCACCAAGAGAGAGCAGCAGTTCCACTTATTCTAATTGCTAAAGATATAAGTGAACTAGATTCGATTGATCGAGATAAGCTTGGAGTTAAAGATATAATCCCACAAAAGATGGGCCTCAATAAAATTATGGCCCACCTTGCGGAACTTTCGAAAGAGATAAAGAAACAAAATGATATTGAAGAAGATCAAGTAAAACAGTCTCCCAAAGATTTTATTGAAATTTCTTCAACTAGCTTCAAGCTTTGCATTGAGTCACCATATGATCTCTACCTTCGCATTGCAGACCGCTTCGTTAGTATTGTAAAAAAAGGGGGGGCTTTTGAACAAGAGAGGCTAAACAAGCATATTAAGCTAGGTGCTGAAGTTTATTTTGTTCCTGTTGATCAGTACAACCTTTACATGGAGAGCAGTGCAGCTCAGCTCAATGACTTTTTTTCGGACGAGTCAATTAAGAGTGAAACAAAGCTCCTCAAACTCGCAGATTTTGCCACAGACATTTGTTCCTTTATCGATAACCAGGGAGTTGATGATTCCAAGGTTTCCATGGCAAAAGAGTATGTTGAACGCGCGGGTTCTCATATTGAAAAGATCGCCGCCAAAAATGATACCTGCAGAGACTTTATTCTTGACCTCGCATCTGTAGAACATGCAGTCTCCTCATCTATGATCGCAGGACTGTTTCTTAAGATACTTGGAGCAAGTGATATGGTTTATGACAATATCGTTCTTGCTTGCTTCTTTCATGACATTAGCCTTGGTAGAACATCATCAAACCTTAGAAATGAACGTGCAGAATTGATGACAGATGAAGAGAAAGAGCTTTATTATTGTCATCATGAAAAATCTGCAGAAATGCTTGAAAGTTTCAAATTCAGGCCCGCAATTATTGAGGCAATCAAACAGCACCATATGCGCCTAGATGGCTCTGGATTTCCTGACTTTGAAAAAGGAAAGAGTCATAAAGTAAACAGAATTGCAGAACTTATTGGGCTGATCGACGAACTTTTGACACTAATAAAAAAAGAAGCTGATGGACAATTGGGGTACGACTCTATTGAGTATCTAAGACCAGTTCTTTGCCTTAAGTTTTCTCCTACAATCCAAAAAGCATACGATCACGTTTTCCCCCCAAAGTGATATTCTTTATCCTAATCCCCTCAATCCTAAAGAAAAACAGGATACACTCCGAATAACAACTGTAGGAGAGTGTATGAAGTGTCCGTATTGTGAGCATGAATTTAAACTAACTTGGAAAAGATACTTGAAAGCTCCATTTGGAAAGCATACTTGTCCGAACTGTAATAAAAAATCAAAGCTTAATTACACCTCTAAATACTTTGCGGCCATAGTTGTTTTTTTTCTCCCATTTCTCATAGCAATTATTTTCCTTCACTCAAGCTTAGTTTTAACTAGTGTTGTTAAAATCATTTTTCTTTTACTTGTCTTCCCTATGGATCGTTGGGCCGAAAGTAAGTTTAAAAAGCTAGTTCCTATCGAGTAGTACTTATATCTATCATCCGAAGAAAACTGGCCCAGGTACTAATATTCTCCTGTGTCTCATAATTGGGAGATTTACCACTAGCCAGAGCTCTTCTTCTGAGCAATTAGAAAGATTTATTTTCACAACTCACCCCAATCAATTCCATCAGCGGTTTTGATAATGGTGACTTAAGATTAAAAGAAAAGATTCTTGTGTTCCCTATTTTTTTTGAAACAACAACACCCGAATCTTCAAATTTTTGTAGTTGCTGGATAGGGCCAATTAAACCAAGAC
>JAGLCH010000187.1 GCA_023146355.1 Bacteriovoracaceae bacterium
TTCCATTTTTAAGATTTACTCCTGCGAATGCTGAAAAACTAATTGCCAGTAGAAATAGAATTTTAATCATTTTTATCACGATATTTTCCTCGTTAAATCCGAAATTACGGTTATCTAATATAGTATCGGAGTGTTTTAAAAATATATTAAGCTAAACTTCAATTTTTATAATTTTCATAATTATCATCATACCAATTGCATCAAGAGCTATTGCGCCGACAACCATTATCAGGCCAATAGGGTTAGAGACCATCTTCGCTCCTGCCTCGGGATTGGAAGTAACAAATAAGGCTCCAATTACAAAGGGCATCGCCCCAATAGTATAGGCCTGGATCATTCCCTGTGCGACATAGGTATCAATTTTTTGCTGAAGACGAATTCTCTCTCGAATGACAATGACAATTGTGTCAAAGGTTTCAGCAAGGTTACCACCAGTCTCTCGAAGAATATTAATGGAAGAAACAAACATATCATTATCTTCAATGGGTATTCGCTTAGATAGGTTTTCAAAACACTCTTCTAGTGGCACGCCCACTCGATTTTGTTGTAAAATGACATTAAACTCTTGAGAAATTGGCACAGGCATTTCATCAACCACCATCCCAAGAGATTGAGGCACAGAAAGACCGGCGCGTATTCCGTTTGCCAGTAGTGTGAGACTATCAATTAATTGATCTTGATATGCTTTGATTCTTTTTTTGACCAGATATTGAACAAATGGCCGTGGAATTTTCCATCCCACAAATGAAATAACTGCACCAAGAGAGAGGCCGACCCCCCAAAGAGAAAAGACACCAAATAGAATAACAGTAGCGAAACCGAGGCCAAAGGATAGAAATAAAAGTACGTAGGTTATATGCTCTGGTTTAACATCGATAAAGAGGCGATTAAACTCTTCGAGAATATGGTTTCGAGTTCCAAAGGTCTGTTGCTCAATCCACTCAAAAATTTTATTACTGTAGCGAAAACACACAGTAAAAATAGTCACGCCAATAACCCCGACGACTCCACCATGTCCTAATAATTCACTAACTAAGCTAACATCATTCACAAGCGAAACTCACCTTTACGACGCTGTCGTAAATAATCCACGAGGAACATTATATCCCTTGCGCTCTAAGGATTCGATAAACTTTGGTATAAATCCTGTTGCCTGAAACTTTCCAATAATTTTTCCAGTTTTACTAAATCCTTCCTGCTTAAAGAGGAAAATGTCCTGAAGTGTCACAACGTCCCCTTGCATTCCGCCGATCTCAGTAACGTGGGTTACTTTTCGAGACCCGTCATCCATCCTTTGCTGCTGAACAATCATATGAACAGAAGCAGCAATCATCTCTCGAATAGCACGAGCACTTAAACCTGCTCCCGCATATTGAACAAGCGTTTCAAGTCGACCGATACACTCCCTTGGGTTATTAGAGTGCACAGTTGTAAGCGATCCATCGTGCCCAGTACCCATGGCCTGAAGCATGTCAAGAGTTTCACCGCCACGACATTCTCCAACAATGATTCGATCTGGACGCATTCTTAGAGTCTGTTTTACAAGACAGCGGATATCAATTTCCCCTTCACCCTCAAGTGAAGGAGGACGTGTTTCAAGTCGAACTACATGCTCTTGAGGTAGACTTATTTCTGCCGAGTCCTCACAGGTAATGATTCTCTCGTTCGACTGAATAAAACCCCCAAGAACATTAATGAGAGTCGTCTTACCAGAACCGGTACCACCAGAGACAATAATATTACGGTGCGCCTCGACGGCTAT
>JAGLCH010000188.1 GCA_023146355.1 Bacteriovoracaceae bacterium
GGTGGCCTCAATGGAATTCTATATACTACATCTCTTGGGATTATCTATAAGTCGAAGAGTAGTCTTTTCTCCCCAAAGAAATGGCGCAAACTAATTGATACTGAAGAACTCCATATGCTTAGAAATAGTATTATCATTGTTACACCAGCTGATTTATCTTTCACGAGATACAGCAGATCTGGGTTGAAGAAAAAAGATGTTTTCCCTATCCGTGGAAAATATCTTTTTAATCAGCTAGCACCTTCAAGTAATTCTCTTTTATTTTCTTTTGAGAATGCTCTTATGAGCAAGAAACTCATAGAATATAATGGAACAAATGGTGAATTCACCACTATCCAATCGGCATCACCATCATTTTTCAGTCGTAGTATTTCACAAATATCTTTCGGTAAAAATATTGAGCTATACCAACATAAGACTAAAAAACGAACTAGGCTTATTGTTGAACTATATATGAAGAATTCGTTTCCAAAGCACCAGTACCTAGGTGATATCGGGCGCAGCTGGCTAGAAGATCTTGGAAATTACGCGCGTATTGGCATTAATTCCCTGACTCAACTCAATACAATTTTAGATCAACTTTCTCACAAGACGGGGATTAGACGAAAAAACATTGGAATAATTGTACGAAAGGATCAGGCGGTAGAATTACTTAAACTCGTATCATTAAACTCTCTCATTACGGGAGCAATACTAATCAAGAATGCAACTAGGGCCATTTCTATTTCCCAGGCCGATGGGCTGCCCCCAATTTATCTAATATCTGGCCGTAATAATGTCCAGTCACCCTTCCCCACAAGAATGCTTGCACGAGAACTCTATCAACTAGATGCTGAATTTTATTTTGTTGAAAAAATTGCGAAGAAAAAAAACTGGGGAAACTTTTATCAGGAGTTTAAGGCGGTAAGAGCATCAGAATTTGCATTCTTTGGGCTCCACCTATAAGTAGGGCCTCAAAAAGAGGCCCAATATCTTCTAAACGTTAAACCTAAAGTGCATCACATCGCCATCTTTCACGACGTACTCTTTCCCTTCGATTCTAAATTTTCCGGCCTCTTTGACCTTTTGTTCCGAACGAAACTCGAAAAGATGATCACAATGATAAACTTCGGCCTTAATGAATCCACGCTCAAAATCAGTGTGAATTACACCCGCTGCTTGAGGAGCTTTTGCTCCCTCATGAAAAGTCCACGCTCTGACTTCTTGAACACCGGCAGTGAAATATGTTCGCATACCGAGAAGCTTATAGCCGGCATGAATCAACTGTTCGAGACCGGACTCTTCAAGGCCAGCACTTTCCATAAATTCGGCCTTATCTTCTTCACTTTCAAGAGATGAAATTTCAGATTCAAGTTTTCCACAGATCTTCACAAGTGATGACGATTCTTTGTCCGCATGTGCACGAACAAGCTTCACATACTCATTATCTTCTTCAATGGCCTCTTCATCCACATTGCATGCGTAGAGAGTTGGCTTTAAGGTTATTAAATGAAGGTCTGCTACAGCTTCAATTTCGTCAGCATCAAGATCTAACGTTCTTGCACCAATTCCTTCAGAAAGTGTTTCAGAAAGTCGTTCTAAAATCGGCTTCGCTATTTTCGCTTTAGATGAGATTTCTTTATTATGAGATTTAATCTGCTTATCTATCCCATTTAATCTTTTTTGAACTGACTCAAGATCGGCAAGAGCAAGCTCCATATTGATAATTTCAATATCATCTATTGGATCAATGCGGCCTGAGACGTGGATGATATCTCCGTCATCAAAACACCGCACAACGTGAATAATGGCATTGACCTGGCGGATATGACCTAAGAATTGATTTCCTAGCCCCTCGCCTTTAGAGGCACCTTTTACGAGTCCTGCAATGTCGAGAAATTCAACAACAGCAGGAATAACTTTTTGAGGTCCGACAAGTTCAGCAATCTGATCCATTCTTTTATCTTTAACTGCCACAACGCCAACATTGGGCTCTATAGTACAAAATGGGTAGTTAGCCGCTTCGGCAGGTGCGGCCGTCATGGCCGAAAAGATAGTAGATTTTCCTACATTTGGTAGTCCAACAATTCCACAATTGAGTGCCATAAATTTTTCCTTATTATAATACGTAACTTTTTTTACTAAATTTTCCTGCCGCTTTACCAAATCCAATAGCAATAAAAGACTCAATAGCGTCTGCTCCACCCTTCAAATATGACGGTAGAACAATATCCTCATCACCATGAAAACCAGAAAGTACCCAACTACTTACATTACCGTGAACAGGTCGTCCAATTCCCATGCGAAGGCGAAGAAAACCATTCCCCCCCATTATTTTGGCAATTGACTTAAGCCCGTTGTGACCTGCCAGACCTCCACCATTTTTAAACGAAAGAGTACCATAGGGCAAATCCAGCTCATCATGAATAACTAATATATCCTGAAGTTCAACTTTAAAAAACTTTGCCGCAGATGCAACGCTCTCACCGCTTAGGTTCATAAAGGTTTGAGGCCTTAAGAATACAATTTGCTCACCGTCATTACTATAAGTGGCAAACTCACCCTTAAACTTCTCTTTCCATGCTAAGCGGTTACAAAAGGAAAGCTGGTCAAGTGCCAGCCATCCAATATTATGTTTTGTTAATTCATATTCAATGCCTGGATTCCCAAGGCCAACGATAAGCTTAGTCATATTCTTACTCAGATTCGATAAACAAGTTACTGATCGACTCACACTGATAGATTCGCTGCATAGTTTTAGCAAGCACAGCAGCAGAGGATAATACCTTTATTTTTGAAACCTTTTTTGCCTTCTCTGAGAGAGGAATGGTGTCAATCACAATCATCTGATCTAGTTCTTTGCAGTTTTGAATCCGCTCGATGGCAGGATCAGAAAACACGGGATGGGTAGCGCAAGCATAAACCTTGGTGGCACCCTTCTCTTTCAAAACTCTACAGGCCTCAACTAAAGTTCCTGCAGTATCGCAAATATCATCAATAAGTATGCATTCCTTGCCCGAAACATCACCGACAATATTCACCGCTTTAGCAATATTTGTTCCGGTACGACGCTTATCAATCAGCGCGAGATCACACTTAAGTTTTTTGGCATAGTGACGAACTCGATCAACACCACCTGAGTCAGGCGAAACACAAATACAATTTTCATTGTAAATTTCTCTTTGAATATAATCAGTCAAAACGGGTGATGCATAGATATTATCAAATGGAATATTAAAAAAACCTTGAATTTGTCCAGCATGGAGATCCATCGTGATAACTCTTGAGGCACCTGCCGTTGTAATGAGATCCGCCACCAGCTTTGCTGTAATTGGACTTCTAGGCCTTGCCTTTCGATCTTGCCGCGAGTAGCCGTAATGGGGCATCACCACTGAAATAGTATTTGCTGAGGCCCTCTTGAGAGCATCAATCAAAATAAGCAATTCCATTGTGTTGTCGTTGACGGGTGAACAGGTTGACTGAATGATGAATACATCCGCTCCTCTAACATTTTCAGAAATTTGACAACAGATTTCCCCATTCGCAAAACGAATCAACTGTGGATCTAATAAGGGGATATCTAGAAAATCAGAAATCTTCTCTGCTAGGCTTGGATTGGATGATCCAGAGACTAGGACCATTCGCTTCATATTAGACTCCAATCTAGGGTCAGGATTTTAAAGATGGCAGGGGTACCAGGGCTCGAACCTGGAACCAACAGAATCAAAATCTGCTGAGCTACCATTGCTCCATACCCCTACATCTTTAAAGATTGAATTCAATTTACATTACATGAAAAAAAATTGCAATACGATTTTTTCGCTATTTTCTAAGCAAAAACTATTGAATGTCAGCAAAATCGCAACTTAAGTCGTTAAAGCGCTTTGCGCGCCATGTAATAAAATGCTGGTAAATCCGAAATGCAGTACCCGCACCATAGAGTTGAAGCTTTGCCTTAGATCGGTCACCTTCATAACCAACCCAGATGACACTTAATAATTTTCCATCAAAGGCGATATACCAGTTGTCTAGACCATTATTTGAAGTACCCGTCTTGCCGAAGAATCGAAGATTTTTGAGATGACCCTCGACTACCTTTCTAATGGTGGTCGTATTTGGGTCTGACATTTTGTAGATAAGATTACGATCAAATGGTAGGTTTTCATTTTCAGAACGTACAGTGCCACACTCTCTGATCACAAACTTTCGATAAATCTCATAGAGTTCAACCACACTTTTCTCGACACCTCCTAAAAATTGGGCAGGATACTCCTTTAAGGGTACTTTCAGCCCAGGAATACGTTCAAGAATATCTCCTTGAATTTCATCCCAACCCAACTCGTCTGCAATTCTGATCACAGGCCGGTTATAAGAGTGAAAGAGAGCATCGATGAGGCTTACTTCTGGATTTTCGGGAATATGAGACTCACGAGGACTCCATCTCCCGGACTTTAGGTTTAAAGTGATGGGCCTTAGAGAAACAAGGTCTGTGTATTTTCGTCCACGATCTAAAAAAACACTATATAGAATGGGCTTCAGAGTGCTCCCAACAAGGTGTCGCTCACCGTGAAGTGCTTTAATTTTATTCCGCTCTATTCTGGAATAGTAGCGGAATAGATTTTTACCACTCAGGTCTCCCACTACTGCCTTGATCGAAATATCTTTAGCGCGCTCCTTAACGCGACTTTTTATAAATGGTTTGAGTGCTGTTATCCCTTGTCTAAAAATAAAGCGATCATAATGGTCTAGGCCAGAGGGGTTATCCTTAAGAGTACTCCAAACATTATAAGCAAACCTTTTTGTTGTTACATTCTTAAGGTGCCTTTCCCAATTTTTCCAATCACTATCACTCCACATCTTATCACTTGATGAAAGGAATCCAAGCGTAACAAGCCTCTTAAAGACCACCGCGCTCCTCTGCTTGATACGATCAATTTTTCGCACAGGTGAGTAATAATGAGGGCCTTTGAGCATTGAAATTAGAATTGCGGCCTCAAATGAAGTTATTTCAGAGGGTTTTTTTCCGAAGTATATCGCACTAGCACTAAAGATCCCTTTGATTCGAACTCCTTGCAGAGCTCCCCAATATACCTCATTAAAATAGGCCTCTAGAATTTGTTCTTTACTATATTTCGATTCAATAAAGATGGCGTAGATGATTTCACGAAGCTTTCGTGAGATTTTTTTTTCATTTGTTAAAAAGAGATTTTTTACCAATTGTTGAGTAAGAGTTGACCCGCCCTGTACAAACCGCATTTCCTTAATATCAGTTATTAGTGCTCGAAGAATCGATTTAAAATCGATTCCAAAATGGTCAAGGAAGCGAAAATCTTCAATTCCGATGAGTCCTTTCCAGAATACACTTGGAATTTCATTAAAAGTGACTCGGTGCTGATAGCAATAGATATGGCCGCAATCGTTGGAAAGAAGCTCGTCAATCAACAATTCCTTGTTAAAGGAAACAGTATTTCCTATGACTTCTAGATTTCCCTGTTGACGATTCTCCTTTAGCCAGCGAGAGAATTGATCCTCCTCTCCTGAAAAGAGGAAAAAGCCTTTAAGGTCTGAAAGATCTGCAATAGAGCCCTCTTCAAGCGTTATAGGCCGTGACTGCGCGTTCATCTCACGCTTATCAGCAACTACAAAACTATCACGAGGGAATGAAACTAAGGTATGAATCACAAAAATCGTGACTCCAGCTATAAGCAGTATTGCAATAAAAGTAAATGCAATTAACAGTGGTCTGACAATGCGGCGCACACAACCCCCTTAATTTTCTTTTCAGCTCGCTTTCTTCTAGTGTATTCTAAGTATTCAATTTTAGTAAATTAAATGTGGAATTTATATAAGGAGATATCTGTGCTCAACAAAATAAAATACTCAATGCTTTTCGCTGCAATTGTAGGCTTTGCCTTGGCCCCCTCGAAATCATTAGCACTCCCAATCGATTGGAATGGTGTTTTCGGAGCTGACTACAACTACATGGATAACTACCGCAAAGCAACTGGCGACGGTAGCACAGCTGGCGATACAGGATCACAGGAATCAGATAAAATTTCTGGTTCTCGCGATACTTTAAAATATTCAAGCATGATCTTTCGCTTAAATCCAAGCATCCTGATTAATGACTCCGCCACCATTAAAGGTGAATTAACTCACGGATACGGCCGAACAGGGATAATGGGAGATTCTTCAATTAATAATAATGACGATGAGTCTGAGACCTACCAAGGCAACTCACTCTTTCTTTATAATACCAGTGACGTTTCAAAAAATGGTCTCGGTATTTCAAAAATTTATGCTGAGCTCTACTCCGATACAGCAACCTATGTTGTGGGGAGACACTCTATTGACTGGGCAACTGGAGCAGTCCTAGACAGTGGTTCTGATAAGTGGGATCGTCACTACTTCGTACGGGATGGTGTAACAGTCAAAATGAAACTGGGATACTTCCAAATTGAGCCTTACTACTCAATTCCTGTATCAAACGGAAGAACATATGGCTCAAGTCTAGTAGACTACGGCTTCTCAGTTCTTTATGACAACCCAGAGCGCGATATGGTTTTTGGCCTTCTCTACTCTCAGAAATCGGGAAGCTCAAAGCAGGAAGTTAACTTTGATGATAATGGAGTTGTTGAAATATCTGAAACCGACAGTCTCTTGGTGGACATCTACATTAAAAAAATCTTTGGTGACTTCACATTCGAACTAGAGGTTCCTTGGATCTCTGGTAAAATTGGCACGATCTATAGTGGTCAGGAAGTTAGTAAATACGAAGCAACTTCTTTCATTTTTAAATCAAACTACAATTTCAATAGTAACTGGAAAGCTGGTGTTGATGGTGGCCTTATTTC
>JAGLCH010000189.1 GCA_023146355.1 Bacteriovoracaceae bacterium
TTGCTCACACCATTTATGTTTAAGTATGGAAAGGGGATCAAAGGAATTTTAAAGTCGAGTGATATATTTGTGATGTTTTCTGTGGCCCTACTTGGTGGGGCCCTAGGAACTCTTTCTATCGTAAAGGCCCTTTTTCTAGTTAACTTTGACCACCTCTCTGTTGTGGTACTTCTTCAAAAACTGCAGCCCGTTTTCGCCATAGTTTTAGCAAGAATAATTTTAAAAGAAAGGACTAGTATTCAATTTGTTCTCTATGCCGTGATTGCAATTATTGCTAGTTACTTTCTTACTTTTGGTTGGTCTATTCCGAGCATGTCTGAGAATCTTCCTCTTATTCACGCTGCAATGTGGGCCATTTTAGCAGCATTTTGTTTTGGTTCATCAACCGTACTTGGCCGAAAGCTTGTCCTAAAGTATCCCTTTCCTTTAATTCACTATTTACGCTTTGGAATGACTACCCTAATCATGACTATTGTAGTCCTCTTTGCAGGTAAGTTTGGAGAGGTCGAAAAAGTAACAGAACTTAACTGGCTTATATTTGTTCTTATTGCTCTATCTTCGGGCTCTGGAGCAGTTTTTCTTTTTTATTTTGGGTTACAGAAAGTAAAGGCGTCGGTTTCTACTATTTGTGAACTATTTTTTCCGATTACTGCAATTGTACTGGATTACTTTATAAATAATCATATTCTATCGATAATACAGTGGTGCGCTGCTGCAACTATGTTGCTCGCCATCATGAGAATTGCATTTTTAGCGCAAAAGAAAAACATTTAGACGGAGAAAAAATGAAATTATCCTCAAAACTGTATTTTACTGCAGCAGTAGTCATTTTCGTTATTATCATTTTATCGGGAGTGAGTATAAAATTTGTTGGAGGAGTTCCTCGCCTGATCGCTGATCAACATGAGTTTCAGTCCCTAGAGTCAAACGTTTTACACTTAAAGAGAGTTGATGAAAATTTCAGAAAAGGAATTAGAGTTTCGTTTGATGCTTCCTCTGATCTTGTAAATAAACATCATGATGCGATTAAAGATACAAAAAATTCCATCACTGCAACTCTTGTAGATATCAAGGAAAGAGATATCAGTGACACTGAGGAGATAACATATTTTGAAGAAAGTTTTCTAAAATATACTGATGGGCTTGAAAAGAATATTAAAATAATGGCGTCAATGACTTCTTGGAAAGCAAAGCTTGTATCTGAGGCACGTAATGCAGAAGTAGTTATCAAGTCCTTAGAGCAGAGCGTTTATTCATTCGTTCAAAACCAAAATTCGTTTCAGCTCGATCCAGCTAAAATTAGTGTAAATTACGAAAAGCTTTTAAAGGTTGGTGCCCTTTTTAATGACTTCCTGCAAGTGAGAAGAGCTGAGAAGAGTTTTTTCATTCGAAGTGATCTCAACTATTATAAAAAAAATGTTAAAGAAGTCGATCATCTTATTCAAGACGCTCTCTCGGTTGCTGCTAGCTTTAAGGGACAAGTTAATATAGATGCTGCAAACCAGATCATCGAAATAATGAAAAAGTACAAAAGCTTTATGGCCGGATATGTAAATGACTTTAAAAAGTATAATGAAGTAAAATCAAATATTTTAAATGTTGAATCTGAAATGCTTCGGAGAGTGAAAACCATTTCAAAATTCGCTGATGAGGCCATCAGCATTACCATTAATCAATTCTATTCCTTTTTCGCCTTCTTCTGCGCCGCAATTTTAGCGGGGATTCTCTTTTCGACAGTCCTCCTTGTTCGAAGTATTACTGCTCCTATAATAGCTTCATCACAGAGTTTGAGGACCCTTGCCAATAAGCTTAATGGCTCATCTCAAGAGGTTCAAGGTGCCAGTGAAAACTTAGCTTCATCGGCTGCCGAGCAAGCCGCATCCATCCAGGAGACTTCTTCATCGATTGAAGAACTTGATGGGATGGTAAAAAATAACCTAACTGATGCAGATAAAACTTCTGTCTTAACTACAAGTGTGCTCGGTAAAGTAGAGGAAGGGATAACTGCAGTTAATGACCTCCGTGAAGGCTCTGAGGCCATGGTGAAATCAAATGCGCGTATTCAAGAGCTTGTTGATGTCATAAGCGCCATTGGTGAAAAGACAAAAATTATCGATGAAATTGTATTTCAAACTAAGCTTCTCTCCTTTAATGCATCAGTTGAAGCAGAGCGAGCAGGAGAGCACGGTCGTGGGTTTGCTGTTGTTGCTCAAGAGGTTGGTAATCTCGCACAGATGTCTGGTAATGCTGCTCTGGAAATCTCATCAATTGTAGGGAATTCTATCTCTCAGGCAAAAAATATAACTGATGAAAACGGCATCCGAGTGAAGTCGAGTGGGGTGATGGTCGATCGTATTGCATTAATCTTTACTGAAGTTGAAAAAGATTCGAAGGATGTCGCAAACAGCGCATCTGGAATTAGAAGTGCTTCAAGAGAGCAGTCTACAGGAATTGAGCAGATTAATACTGCAGTTGTTGAAATAGATAAATCAGTACAGGCCATTTCTTCATCTGCTGAAGAAACTTCTAGTGCCAGCAAAGAGCTTGCAAATATGTCTGAGCAGATGAACGTCATGGTTGACCAGCTTGCAAGTATCGTCTTTGGTAAAGGTGGTGCCCGTAATATTGTATCTAGTTCTTCCGCCGCATCTCGTACAGATATTTCTGTTTCTCGGAGAATTGATCCCGTTATTACACCTGTAAAACCTATTGCCGCTACAAAAACGGTCAAGGCCTCCCCTGAGCTCACTTCAAGCAAAAGCTATGATAGTAGTAATCCATTTGCTGAGACTGGAAAAACAACTAGGCCTTCAGTAGAGGAATCTGACACGAATTGGGATACTCTTTAATTTATAATGATTTCTGATGGTGCCAAGTTCTTTTCAACTAGCGCCATCAAAACTTTATTTCTTATTGTGTTCTTTTATTCGCTTCATTAGGCTTTTGATAAAGCCTTGAAGCCATGGTGGAAGCTTTTCCATTGTCTTGTTGAAGGACTCTCCTGAGACTTTTACAAGCTCACACTCTGCTGCTGCTATAACCGTTGCACTCCTTGGTGAATCCGTAATAAATGCCATCACTCCGAGTAGTTCACCTTCAATTATTTCACCAACTTTTTTTGGTTTACCGTTTTCATTTACGAAGACATTGAGTTTTCCCGACTTAACGAGGTAAATTGTTTTATCAGTATCGCCCTCTTTGACAATTACGTCGCCGGGGCCTAATCCTAAAATTTTCGCCATATGTTGCTCCTGAATGTTTACAGTTTCTTATCGGAAAGTAGTTTGGAAGCTTAAAGATCTATCCATATCCCAATTGCAACAAGGTGCTCTCTTGTTTCAGAGAATTCGGCCAAACGAACCTGGCCAGAGTAAATTTCAAACCCAGCTCGATATATTTTATCAGTGTCTAGGTCCTTATGCTGAAGTCCCATTTGAAAATTTGTGGCCGGAGTATAGTCGTGAGTCGCTTCTGACTCAAGGTCAACTGCCACGTAGTATTTTCCCCTTTCAAACTCAAGCCCTGTCTGATAGCGCAATGGGCCAGCGTCGTTGAAATCATTTGTGGTTACACGATGGCCGACCTCAAAATAACTGCGAATTTCAGGAGTGAATCTATAACTCACACCAATGAGGTTCTCATCCCGTGTAAAATTCTTTCGAATGAGCTCTTTATTGTTGATTAGGTACTCATCTCCGCGGTGCGCAGATCTATGCTGGAACCCAAACTTATAACTTAGTTTATCGCTCCACTTAATAGAGATGTTACTTCTTATTATTCCATCCCAGCCAATTAGGTCAAAACTTTTGAAGGTATCTGTTTGTTGCTTCATCATTGCGCCAAGATCAAGCTGAGTGGTTTTTCCCCACATCTTTGCCTTAATCAGTTTAAGCGTTGTACCCAGCTTGGTTACTAATCTAACTCTTTCCGCATGGGGGATATTAGAGTCGTGAGTGGCCTGAAGCGAAAGTGATGTGGTAGGGTTATTTGTATCCGCAATCCCATGGGGAAAGAGCTGTCCCTTGGGCAGGTAATTAAAATCTCCGCCACTATAGTTGAGTGCTAATAACGAGTACAATAATGAAATTATAAGGGGTTGTGCTAACATATCTATTAACTTAGAGGACGATATTCTAAAATGCAATTTCTTTCGGAGACAATATGAAGTTAATTGGTGCCCACGTATCTGCGGCCGGTGGTGTTTTTAAGTCACCTAAAAATGCCCATGATATTGGTGCAAAAGGGTTTGCGCTATTTACAAAAAATCAAAAGAGGTGGGAGGCCAAGCCTTTAACTGAATCAGATATTTCAAAGTTTAAGTCTGAGATGAAAAAATATGGCTTCAGCGCTAAGGATGTTCTTCCCCACGATTCCTATCTTATTAATCTTGGTAATGCTGACCCTGAAAAGAGGGAGAAGTCCCTTGCTGCTTTCATCGATGAATTAGAGCGTGTAGAGCAGTTGGGACTCATCTATCTCAATGCACACCCTGGAAGTCACCTAAAGGAAATTTCAGAAGAACAGTGTATTCAGTATATTGCAGAGGGAATTAATAAGGCCTTAAGTGCTACTAAAACTGCAGTTGTTGTTCTTGAAAATACAGCAGGTCAGGGCACTAATATTGGTTACAAATTTGAGCACTTGGGTGCCATTATTAATTTGGTAGAAGATAAAAATCGCATTGCTGTTTGTATTGATACTTGTCACGCTTTTGTTGCAGGCTATGACCTCCGTACAAAAGAAGCGTACGAACAAACGATGGCGCAGTTTGAGGAGCATGTAGGGTTCAAGTACCTTAAAGGGATGCATCTAAATGATTCAAAGGGTGAATTTGGCTCAAAGAAGGACCGCCATCACAGTTTAGGTGCAGGATTTATTGGGATTGATGCTTTTAAGTTCTTGATGAATGATGAGAGAATCGATGACATTCCTATGGTGCTTGAAACTGTTGATCCATCCATTTGGGGTAAAGAGATTGAGCTTCTCTACAGTCTGATTGACTAAAGACAGGCCTCGTGTAAACTCACTCGACCTTTAGTCGTTTTAATTATTTGTGCCTGAGATTTTTTAATAATATTACCCTCTGAATCTATTTTGGCGCAGCTCCATTTCACTTTTTGTCCTGCTTGTACATTTCTAACTAGTTTTGTCCAGATAGGTGAGTGTGGTCCTGGAGTATGTCCATAAGGGGATGGGTTCCAAATATACTCATAGTAAATGCTAGGTTCAAGAGAAATACTTTTCCTTCTGCCAGCATTGAGTTTTTTTACATCACCAACGATAGCAATAGTTTCTCCCATACTTGTCCAACCATTGTGGCAGGAGAAGTAGATGTCAGTGGTATCTTTAAGTTCATAGTAAAGATCAAAGCTAAAATGCTTCCTATCGAGCGTTGAGCTTTTTTCACTTTTTGCGTGAATCACATTGTCAGGGGAGAAGTACCATCCCGAGCTAGCTCTAGCGAATGCATCTTTTGAAAAATATTTTTGAATTGTTTTTCCATTTACACTTACATTCCTAGGATACCGGCCATCAGTAATTAACTGAATATAACGAGAAACATTTTTTGGAGTTACTTTAGTTCCTTTTTCGCCATAAATAGTAACCCCGGCCCAGTTCATTCCCGATTTTTGTGTCAGCCGAATGGATGATGATTTATATTTTGGACGGTTTTTATAATCAAACTCTAACGTTGTTCCATCGTCTTGATAGAGAGTAAACTCACTTGTTGGCCCTTTGAATATTTTAAAGCGAAGAGTATTATCAATTTGGCCATCCAAACGATGGCCAAAAGCATCCATCGTTTGATCGTCAACTTTCATGATAGGTATAATGGAACCTGCCTTTGCAAATACAGGAACGCGCATAACTCCATCAATGTAGAAAGGAACATCTTTTATGTCACTTTGCTTATTGCCGTCGTAATAACGGTTCGTGTGATAGTTATACCACCCGCCTTTGGGGAGTATCATGTCTCGCTTGTATTCTCCGTGTGATGTTACAATTCCAACCATCAGGTTAGGTCCAATCATTTTTTGATGGCCAACAGTTCTGAATCGCTTATCTTCTTGGAACGCATATACCATTGGTGGCATAACTGCTTCACCATAAAGATGTGCGCGGTAAGCTAATGAGTAGTAGTAAGGGATAAGCTCATAGCGCTGAATTGTATTCATTTTATTAGAAAATCGATCACCCACTAGATAGGGGGTAGTTTTATACGGCCTCCAGTTCGGTGAGGTTGCTTCCTCTGCAGCAAAGTCATTGTCTGCATGCGGCCTAAGTGGAATGTCAAACCACGCACTATTCGCATACCATATTGAGTAAAGTTCATTTTGGTAGCCAAGGTAGCGCCCAGATTTATCATTACCAGGCATCATTTCTTTTCGAAAGCCACCAGTATCACTTGAGAAGTAGTCGATTCCAGAAAGCGACATGTGCATGTGAGCATTCATATGAGTTGCAAGTGACTGAAGGTTTGATGCGATATCAGCAGACCAAACTCCGGCACCAAAGCGCTGAGTTCCAGCTGCACCTGATCTGGTTATTATAAAAGGACGTTTATTAACTTCTTGATTGTGACGAGCGTAGCCTTCCCAAATCGATTTATTCCACATGAAGTTATAGATGTTATGAATATCAACGTGTTCATTCTTTCCAATCTCTACACCCGTATAGCAAGCACTTTGATCGTACATTTCTGGCTCACCTAGGTCTGTCCAGTGATTGGTAACCCCAAGTTTAATCAGGTTTTTAAAACGACGTTGATCGTGAATCCATTTACCGGCGTTCTCATTTGACCAGTCAATCATTCCACCTTTTCCCCACCAAGCGTCAAGCCAGTTTGCTTCACGCTTTCCTTTGGGGTTGCAGTTTCCATTTTCTCTGGAGAAAGCAAATAACTTTTTATCCTCTAAGCTAGAGAAAGTTGATGTGTTACTTACAACATAGGACTCTTCGATCACAGTGAGCCCTATATGTTCATTTTCATATGAAATGATTTTTTGCTCAGGGTTTGGGAAATAGTTTCCATTTCCATCTGTGTCTGATTCGTCCCAGTCAAGACGTCCCATTCTGCTGAGATCTGGGCGAGTTCGATCAATGCCGCCAAACCAGTTTACATCTAAAACAAGGCCATCAAAGGGAAAGCCCAGTTTACGCATATTCTTTTTGAGCTCATCAAGCTCATCCCAGCTATGGTAGCCAAATTTACTAAGCCATAGGCCAAACGTTTTTTTAGGAGGAACAGGAGGGCGGCCTGTAAGTTTCAGATAGTTTTTCCTAATCTCTTTGATGCTATTTCCCGAGAATACAAAGAAGCGCATCTGGTCACCATACATTGTGACATTCCACCAATCTGATTTGAAGTTCCATTTCTGTTTATAGACATTGTCTATGAAGAGACCAAAACTAATGTCATTTCCAATTGCGTAAAGAAAAGGTATTTGAATATTTCCAACAGCTCCTCCTTGAAACGTCTGAAAACCATTCCCTAGAGCTTTTCCAGCTCTCTCCCCATGTTGTACCCAATCACCATCAGCTGTTCCAAGCTTCTTAAATTCTTCTCCAAGGCCGTAGGCATTTGAAACCATCTCTCTATCAATATGTAGCTTCTTTTGATTATACTGGTCTTGGGGGCAAGTTGTAGTTAAGTACTGCCCTGTTTTTGGATTATCAAATCGAGCACAGAGTGAACTTGGATCAACAGTAATTGTAAGTCCATCTGTTGAGATAGTATTACCTTCTATATTATGAAAGTGTGGGGGAACTGTAGAGTACTTAAGTATACTTGGCGATGTGTAGATTGGAGATCTTGGACTACTACCACTGGAAAATTCAAGATGAGCGATATCTCCGGTCCAAATTTCAATTTTTAGATAGTGATTTCTAGTTTTAAACTGATAGGTTGGAATGGCAAAAGCAGTGCTTACCCATAGGTGAGCTACACCTAAAAATGTAAAGAAAACAAACTGCTTCACTCCAATATCCTTTTAACATTTAGTTATTTTTAAACCAAAAATATCTGCTGTATTATCTGCTCCACTCTTTCCGCCACGCTTCGTGTACTTCTCAAAGTGTGCCAAGGCCGACATGTTGTGAGCATCCTTCAGAGTTACCGAAAGTGGATAATCTGGATTCAGTTCAAGTTCAACAGCTGAAGATAGAAACTTACAGCTGGGGTCTTCCCTGTGCGGCATGAAGCAGATCTTCTTGATACTTACACCTTTTGTTTTTGCTGAGAGCCATTTTACACAAGCGGTAATTCCCGTGTTTTCTGGACCGAGGTTTCGATAGGCAACTTCGATTCGGTACATTCCTGGGGCATCAACTTTGATCTCATCAAAGCAAAGTTCCTGTTTTGTAGCACCCCATGCTTCATGAAAGCTATCATTCTTTTTGATATTGGTGTTAAAAATTGAATTTTTTTCATCTATTGCGATAAATTGAACCTGTGGTTTAAATGTGTAAGCTTCTGTTGGATGTGATTCAAGTTTCGAGGACTTATCTATTGCAATGAGTGATACTTTGTCCCCCATTTGTAGTCCTGCCACAGTCACAAACTCACAGTGGGGAAGTGTCGATGCATAGTTTCCATTTCTAAACACCGCTATTTCTGTGAGAAGTGAGGGAGTCAGACCAAATTTAACAAAGTCGAGTCCTTCTTTAACAGATTGATATACTGGCATCTCAGGTGCAAATAAGGCCCTCATCTCGTCACGGTTAGGGGCCTCAGGAGAGAGAACATCATAGTGGTTAATAATTTCAGAACTCGTCTGAAGTTCCATAGTTACTTCAATTACAGAGTTTTTAGTCAATGAACTGTGAAGGATTACCCTCTTGGCATTAACTTTTTTGTTATTTAGAAATACTTCCTTCGCACGGTAAACCCCTTGGACTCCCTCTTCACGCTGTGGGAAGTTAAGGACAAGGTCAATTTTTCGATTCCGATACTCATAGCCCTT
>JAGLCH010000019.1 GCA_023146355.1 Bacteriovoracaceae bacterium
AACACTAATAAGGTTACCGAGCTACTTAAGCGCCTTGCCAGCGAGTATAATTCGACCTTAGTCGTTGTTACCCACGATCATGACGTGGCCCAGAAGTTTGAGAATCAGATCGTAATTCAAGACGGCCTCATCAAATAACAGTTGATCCTATATAATGTCTCTTTAAACTCCTGTTGCGCCGCACTATAGAAACAGTTTTTTTTTGTAAGATCGTGAGATTATTGGTATTTTTTTAACCTTAAGTATTGTTCTTTAATTAAAAAGGAAAGCTATGCCTATTAAGGTGCTTCGATATATTTTGAGCGCAGTCTTTGCGCTGTTAGTTTTGTCTCAGTCTGCTTTTGCAGTCAATGAGCTTGGTCCCAAAAAAACACTCTTTAAAATCGACAAGATCAAAATTGTCGGTAACAAAAAAGTTGAAAGTGAGGCCATAACCGAAAAAATTATTTCCAAGGTTGGAGCTAGCTTAGATAACTACGTATTAAAAAATGACATTCAACGGATTTATGCACTCAAGTACTTTGACTCGGTTGAGGCACACCACACAAAACTTAAAGGCAAAAATATTTTGATCTTTAAGGTTAAGGAAAAACCGATCATTTCTCGCGTTGTCATTATTGGTAATGACGAAGTTGATTCAGAAGATCTTCTTGAGAATATGAAGAGTAAAGAGTTTTCTATACTTGATATCAATACGATAAAAAATGATGTTAAGGCGATGGAAAAATTCTACGAGGAGAAGGGATACTATCTCGCTGCAGTCAACTATGACCTTAGAAAAGTTTCTGAAGAAAATACTGAACTTGTTTTCAAAGTTAAAGAATACGATAAGGTTAAAGTTAAGAAAGTCATTTTTCTAGGTAATAGCGCCTTTAATGACGTGCAGCTTAAGAGTGTTATCAGCACAAGAGAAGAGCATCTTTTTTCTTTTATGGATGGTTCAGGGAATTTTAAGGAGTTCAACTTTCAGGCGGACATGGAAATGCTAAAGTATTTCTACCGTAATAAGGGTTACCTTCAAATTAATGTTGGAACTCCTGAGATTACAGTTTCTGAAGATAAAAAGTGGGTTTTCATTACGATTAAAGTAAATGAAGGACCAGAGTTCTCTATTAATAAGATTGGTTTCCGTGGTGAGATCATCTTTAAAAATCAGAAGATGGAGGATGTGTCGTCTTTAAGTAAAGGTGATATTTACTCAGAAGAAAAACTCAGAAAAGATATTACTGCACTCACTGAACTTTATCAGGACGAGGGTTACGCCTTTGCAAATGTATTAAGAACCATTCAAATGGTTCCTGGTGAGAATAAGGTAAATGTAGAATTCTCTTTTGAAAAAGGGAAGATTGCTCACTTTGGTAAAATTATAGTTAAAGGTAATACAAGAACTAGAGATAAAGTAATTCGTCGTGAACTTGAAATCGAAGAGGGAAAAAAATATTCTGGATCATCACTTCGTATTTCTAAGCAAAACGTCAATCGCCTTGGATTCTTTGAACCAGGAAGTGTTGTCTTTAATACAGTATCTCCTCCAGGCCAAGATGATGTGCTTGATGTAGAGATTAGCGTAAAGGAAAGGAATACGGGGCAAGTTAACCTTGGAGCTGGTTATTCAACTTCCACAAAGTTTTTCCTGCAGGGATCTATTGCTCAGAAGAACTTCATGGGTTACGGACAAAACCTATCCTTTAGTCTTTCACTCGCATCTACCGATCAGACTTTTAATGTTGGTTTTACCGATCCCTACTTTTTAGATAGCAAGTGGACTGCCGGTGGAGATATTTTTAGAAATAACAACTCTCAGAGCTATGCTTACAGCTATAAACGGCAGGGGTTTGACTTACGAATCGGTTACCCCATTATGAAATACACTAGACTCTTTGCTACGTATAAGTTTGAGGAGACCACGCTTTCAGATGTAAACGATCTCACTATTGATGAAACATTAGAAAATGGTATTTCATCTTCAATAAGAACTACTCTTAGAAGAGACAAAAGAAATAATGCATTCGAGCCGAGTGGTGGACATTACATTAACACCGCTGTGGAGTATGCAGGTCTCGGCGGTAGTAAGAAGTGGTCGAAGGTTGAACTTGATGCTCGTTACTACAAAAAAGTTTGGGGTGATCTTGTTCTTCGTTCAAGATTTTACTCTGCCAAGCTTATAGATGTTGATGGTAACCCAATTCCGCAGACAGAGAAATTCTCTCTTGGTGGTGCTCGAAATCTTAGAGGTTTCAACTACGAAGATATTGGCCCTAAAAAGTCAGTAGTTGATCCCGATTCAGATAAATTAGTTGAATTCAGTTCTGGTGGTCTTCATACAATTTACGGTACTCTTGAATTTGAGCACCCTCTTGCAAGAGAGGCAGGGCTTAAGTGGGTTCTATTCATGGATGTTGGTAATGTTTATGAAAATGTAATTGGAAAGGATGATGATTACTCAATGTATGCTGACTTTGGAGTAGGCTTTAGATGGTTTTCTCCAATCGGTGTACTTCGTTTTGAATTTGGTAAACCAATAAATAATATTAAAGGTGGCGATGACGGTATGAAATTCCATTTCGATATTGGTCCATATTTCTAGATTTTAGGAGAAAACTATGAAAAAAATTATTATGGCACTACTTTGTCTTGTTCTTGCAGCTCCTTCTTTTGCATTTGTTGCAGGGAAAGTTGATATGCAGAAGATTCTTATAACCGTTAAAGAGGGTAAGAAGATCAGATCAACGCTTAAGATTGATTTTGATAAGAAGCAGGCAATGATTATCAAGGAAGAAGGAAGCTTCAAGAAAGCTACTACAGCTTTTGAAAAGCAAAGCCTAGTAATGAATGCAAAGGCAAAAGCAAAGAAACAAAGAGAGCTTCAAGAAATGTATATGAAGCTACAGCAAAAGAAGATGGGAATTCAAAGAGAGATGCAGGCCAAGGAACAAAAAGTTCTTAGACCACTCATCAATAAAATCGCAACCATCATCAGAAGCGTTTCTAAAAAAGAAAAAATTGACCTAACTTATGAAGTAAGTTCTGGCTCAGTTGTTTATGCTGGAAATGAAATAGACCTTACAAACAAAGTTGTTAAGGCCTACAACAAAAAATATCCTGTTAAGTAATCTACCTGGGAGAAGTTTGTGAACTTTACCAAGCTTCAGGAATTTGATCCTGCCCTTGAATTAAAGTACCCCAATGTTTGGACCGAGGATATCCTCGGTCCTACTGCAATTGAATACCCCCTTGCAGGGCACTTTGTTTTTGTAAAAGAAAGAAAATTCCTTGATCGTCTTACTGCTGCCGCAACAGATTCTGCTTTTAAACAGATCGGAGTTGTAATCCAGGAAGACTTTTACAATAGATCAGAAGAAATCATCAAAGAATTAATCGATTCTGTAGCATTTATTGCCATTACAGATAACATTCCTCTTTGTATGACAAAAGTCTCTAAGCCATTTTATGACATCAAGTTTGGAGCTATCAACAATATGGTTGATGGAAGACAAATGGGTACAGCTACTGTCCATCCCACTGCTTGGATTGCACAAAATGCATTTCTTGGTGAGGGAGTTACTATTGGAGCAGGGGTAAAAATCCATGCAGGTGTTGTAGTGATGGGGAAATCTGAGATAGGTGAGGGGAGTGAAATTTATCCTAATGTCACCGTCTATCCTTATACCTCTATCGGTAATCATTGTCGTATTCACTCTGGAACTGTCATTGGTGCAGATGGATTTGGCTATGTCTTTGATAAAGGACAGCACAATAAAATTTGGCACCTCGGTGGAGTCCTTATAGAAGACGGCGTCGAGATTGGTGCAAATACTGCGATTGATATGGGAACCTTCTCTCCAACAAAAATTGGAAGAGGATCTAAAATCGATAACCAGGTACAAATTGGTCACAACGGTCAGCTCGGAATGGGAGTTATTCTGTGTGGGCAAGTTGGAACTGCTGGTACCGCTAAAATTGGTAATTTTTGCGTTCTCGGTGGGAAGGCGGCAATGGCACCAGATATTGAAATTGGTGATGGTTGTCAAATTGCTGGAGGAGCAGGCGTTACAAGCAATTGGCCTGGAGGGCAGACTCTCGGTGGAGTTCCTGCGCGACCCCTCAAAGAATGGCTGCGTGGCATTGCATATGTTCGTAAGCATTCAGTGAAATAGAGGAAAAACAATGAAATATAGTAATGAAGAAGTGAAGCAGTTTATTCCCCATAGAGAACCATTTCTCTTTGTGGATTCTGTCGAGTCTGTTATTCATCCGGAAATTGCAGAGGGAAAACTCGCATTATCGGCCAAAGAACTAGTGGGTGTAAAAGTTATAACTAATTATCGCACTAAAAAAGAGCATCCCATTTTCGAAGGACATTTTCCTGAAAATCCCATTTTTCCTGGAGTCTGTCAGGTCGAAATGATGGCGCAAGCATGCTGTTTTGGAGTCACTAAGATGCTAGAGAGGCCGCTTGAGGCCAACCTAGAAGTTGCACTGATGGGAGTCGACTCAGCAAAATTTAGAAAACCTGTTCTCCCTGAGACTGACCTTCGTGTAGAAGCTGTTTGTATCAAGGTTAGAGGGCCAGTTATGTCATATGAAGCAAAGCTATTTGCAGGTGATGAACTCAAGTCACAATGCACTATCCTAGCTTCTGTAAGAATTAAATAGGAGATTATATGAGTTCAAATATTCATCCAACTGCTGTTATTGATGATAGTGCTGTCATCGGAGCTAATAATGAAATTGGTCCTTTTTGTGTCATAGGACCCCATGTGATTATTGGTGATAATAACAAACTTCGATCTCACGTAGTAGTCGAAAAATATACTACAATTGGGTCTGGTAATGATTTCTTTCAGTTCTCATCAATTGGCGCCGATCCTCAGGATTATACATATAAAGGCGAGCCTACTCGATTAGAGATTGGTAGTAACAATGTCTTTAGAGAATGCTGCACAATCAATCGCGGTACCCTCAAGGAAGACGGACTGACTAAGCTTGGAAATAACTCTCTATATATGGCATATGTTCACATTGGACATGACTGCGTAATTGGAGATTATTGTACTATTGCAAACTCTTGTAATGTTGCTGGACATGTTAAAATTCAAGACAATGTTATTATTGGTGGTGCCACAAGTGTTTCACAATTCGTTAAGTTGGGACATGGCTCTTATGTTGGTGGTGCATCCGCTATAAATAAAGATGTTCCATCATTTTGCACCGCTTACGGTAACAGAGTAACACTTCGTGGAATTAATATAATTGGAATGAGAAGAAAAGACATAGATCGTAAGAGTATCTCTCTTGTTGTGGACTTCTTTCGCACTATGGAATCTTCTGGACTAGCTCCTGCAAGTTTTATTTCGAATGATGAGTTGATGAAGGATTTTGCTAAAGATCCAATTATCCAGATCATGTGTGAAGAAATGAATAACTCTCAAGTTGGTGTTGCACCATTTGCTTCGGTATAGATGAATAATTGCTTAATCATCGCTGGTGAAAAATCTGGCGAAGAACATTGTATGACTTTTTATCGGGAGCTTAAAACACAAGTTCCCGATGTTCATTTTTGGGGAGTTGGGGGAGATGAGCTTCAGTCCGAAGGAATGGAACTCAAATATCACCTAAAAGATTTTAATGCTTGGGGCATTAGTGAAGTTTTGAAAAAACTTCCCTATTACATCAAAGCACTGAACTACATCGAAAAAGAAGTTATTCGCACAAATACAAAAGTTGCAATTCTAATCGATTTTCAGGATTTCAATTTACGACTCGCACAGCGTCTAAAAAAGCATGGCGTTGAAGTACTATACTATGTGGCACCCACTGCTTGGATTTGGAAAGAATGGCGAGCTGAGGCCTTAAGTAAAGCAGTTCATACTCTGTTTACAATCTATCCATTCGAGAAAAAGTTTTTTGAAGATCGAGGGGTTCAGCGTACCATTGGTGTGACACACCCACTTTGGATGAAATACAAGGATGATCTCAGATGCACCGAACTAGGGGTTGAGCAAAAACCATTTGTGAACCTAAAGACAGATGGAACAATAGTTCTTCTTCCTGGAAGCCGAAGGTTTGAGATAAAATTTCTTCTTCCTCTTTTCATGGAGGTGATAGAAGAACTAAAAAAAATCTACAAAATTAAAGTCACAATTGTAAAGTCATCGAATGTGGAAAATGAGCTATATGCAGCTTATGACCACCTATTCGACAATGTTTACACTGATGCGAATATCTCTGATGCCTTAAAAAATGCAGATTTATCAATGGCGGCGAGCGGAACAGTAACTCTAACTACAGCTCTCTATGAGCTTCCCACTATCGTTTGCTACAAGCTCTCATGGTTTAATGCCATGGTCTACAAAATGATTGTCCGCTACTATGGCCCAGTCTCAATGGCGAACATCATTCATCAAGAGATGGTATACCCAGAGCTGCTGCAAAATAATGCCACTAAGACCAATCTCTTGGATGAAATAAAAAAATATTTTAGAGACGAAAAATATTACTGCGCGACTAAAGAAAAGCTTTCCCGAACTCGAAAGATGCTTCAGGGGGAGAGTTTTGATGTCGCAGACTATATAAGCAAAGTTGTTTGTGAAAAGTATGAAAAAGATATTATTTAAAGTTTTAGAACTTACTGTCCTTCTTCCCTTGTCTGCATTATGGGAAAGTGTTTATCGGTTCCGCCGGTTCCTCTATAACTATAACTTTTTTCACAGCTACTCTTTTGAAGTGCCAATAGTTTCCGTTGGAAATGTCTTTTTTGGTGGAACCGGAAAGACACCTTTTTCAATGTGGCTTGGAGAATACTTTCACCAAAAAGAAAAGAAGGTGATGGTCTTAATGAGAGGTTATAAAGGTAACCTTGAAAGTGGTAATGGGATTCTTAATAGCTCTTCTATGGTTGGTTATAATCCCCATGACTTCGGGGATGAAGCAATACTTTTGGCCAGAAGACTGAGCAATGCATCTGTTGTTGTTGGAAAGAATCGAGCGCAAAATCTCTGTCATTATTTTCCATTAGAGAATCCTGATGTGGTTGTACTCGATGATGGTCATCAGCACTTAAAGCTCAATAGAAAACTCAACTTTGTTCTCTTTGATTCACTCATGTCCCTAGATAAGTATCACACTGCTCCAAGAGGGTATCTACGTGAGGGGCTTACAAGTCTTAAAGATGTTGATGTTATTGCATTTGGTAGAGCTGACCTTGTATCCAGATCTAAAATAAATAGTGTTAAGTCATTAATTAATCCTTATCTTGAAAAAGATGTGATTTTTGCTGAGTTTTGCTATGAGCCCACTGGCCTTTACAATTCAAATTTTGACTATATTCATGATCTTGAATTTCTCAGAGGTAAAAAAGTAATCTGTATTGCGGGAGTCGCTTCTCCAGAGGCCTTTTATACATCGATTCAAAATCATGGTGCTGATGTTATTCATCGCGCATCATTTCCAGATCACCATTACTTTACACTTGAAGAGTTAACAGAAGTTTTGGCACTTGCGAGAGAAAATCAAGCAATTGTGATTACTACAGAAAAAGATATTGTTAAAATGCGTCGTGTAGTTGAAGACGAGAGACTACTTTTTCTTGAAGTTAAAGTTAAGTTTTTGAGTGGGCAAGAAGAAATCGAAAAACGACTAGATCAAGTCTTAAAGGTGTAAAATGAAATTTGTATTTTTACTTCTACTATCCCTTCTTTTTGGCTGTTCTGGTGGAGCAATAAAAGTTGATCCGAATGAATCAAGTCAGATTGAGGAAACTTTTAACCTCTCTGATAATGAACTCAAAGCTCTGACCTCGCCTGTTGTAGTGCCAGTGAAGTCTTTACCTTCTAAGAAAAATAAAAAAAGAAAAAATGTGAAGAGAAAAGTGGTCTCTAGCACTAGGAAAAGCAAAGTTATTCCTACTAGTGTCCTTCCTGATGACTACCCACCAGAATATGTTGAGTATGATAAAAAATCAAAAGTATATTGGGATATGTTTAAACCCTCCGTTCGCATCGGAGAAAAGCTCCGCCTTAGAATAAAGTACTCTATATTTACAGTTGGGGATGCCATCATTGAAAATATGGGGATAAAAAAACTCTTTGAACAAGATGTTGTACACACTCAGGTTCGTATCAAGTCTGCGAACTACTACAGTGCCATCTACAGCTTAAATGATGTCCTTGACTCATACATAAGTTTAAAAACATTCACTCCAGTAAAGTACAGTTTAATACAGCGTGAAACCCGGCAGGATGTAGATGACCTTCAAATCTTTTCTCAGAAGGAACATAAAACTCACTACTGGTACAGGCGGCTAAAGAAAAAAACTAACTACGAAAAAAAGAAAAAGAAGGTTGCCTATATTCCGAAGTACTTTCTCGATACTTTTTCAGGCTTTTTCTTTTTAAGAGGTCTCCCGCTTGATAAGTTGAAAGTTGTCGAGTTTCCTGTGGTTTCAAGAGCGGAAGTGGATATTATGCAGTTAACCTATATTGGTATCGAAACGATTGAGATCATGGATAAAGATGTCAGGGC
>JAGLCH010000190.1 GCA_023146355.1 Bacteriovoracaceae bacterium
CAAGGAAAGATGCTGTTGCTAGTTTTGCTGTTGAAAGCATTGATGATTTCAAAGCTTTTGTTGATTTTTCGGCCTTCTTTGCGGCCTTTTGATACCCTTTCGAGTCGCCGTTTATGCCTAAATGTACTTCATCTGTCATGCTCGCCTCTTACTTGCTAAATGCTTTTCAAGTGTCAAACTTTGCTTGTCTGTTAAAGGCTTCTTTTTCTGCTCTGCTACACCTGTTATGCGGTTGATAAACTCTAATGCCTCTCGGAGTGTTAGCTCCCTAATGCTTTGGTAACTCCAATGATAATGAGTAGCAAAGAAATGAATGATGCCGTAAAAATCAATTGGTGTGTTTTCCTCTTTTTTTTTTCTTCCTGTTCTTTCTGCTCGCCTGCGCTTGGTCGTGACATTTTGCAAACAGCGGTAAAGCTTTCCATTAACTGAACCTTGCCCTGATCGCCATCTACCATAGACATAAATCGCTTGTACCCGCCGAGATTAAGAGTCACTTCTCTCCCCATGTCGTCAATGTCGCTCACTTTAATCTCTGAAAATTGGCTTTTATCTAGCATCTGCCGATAAAGAACATGGGCAAAATAACCGAGATCAAGATCCACTTCATTTCCTTTTGTCGGATAAGTTTCTTGTATCCATTGTTCATCTGCCAGATTTAACGCTCTAAATTTTAGAACCCCATCAATGCCATTTATTTTAGATTTAAAAGTTTTCTTGTGCATTATCACCTCAAAAAAAGAGAGGGCCGAAGCCCCCTTTAAAACTACTTTCTACATTGCGCCGCTAACTAGCTCAACTTCGTAAACTCCGTTTCTAGCAGAGCTGTAAAGTGCCTTAAAAGACGCTTCAAAAGCCATCCACTCATTAGAAGTCATGTTCATTGGTAGACCAGCAAACTTAGCTCTATAAATATCTAGCTCCATAAGATTTCCATCTTGATTTGGTGCGTATGCGAGGATACCAACTTCAGGAGTAATCGCCCCTGAGCGTCCCATGATTGCAACGGCAGAACCTGTATTGATCGGTCTAACGTCAAACATCGCAACATCGCCGACAACTAGAGCAGTAGTTCCAGCAAGTGTGAACTCAAGCCCTAGACTAGCGATCTCTGCAGCAACAGATACGTCAAGATCAGCAGCAACTACCATTGAATCGTCAATTGAACTTGTCGCTCTAAATACGTCAACAGTATTAGCCGTTTTTGCTACAACTCTGTATTGCCCAAAAGCAAGGCTAGATTCTGATCCGGCCTTTGCTGCTACAGCAATACCAGTTGTCCCATTAGTGATAGACACACCAACAGCATCAGCAAGTGCTGATACATTTCCGCCAGCTTCAGCACCGTTAATTACAACAGTTCCGCCGGCCATCTTTGCGAGCATCCAAGGGGATAGTTCATTAAAAGCAATGCTACCTTCGGCAGATGATCGACCGTTGGCAACACCATAAGGGAACGCAGAGCATCCGCCAGAGTTTTCAATCTGCTCGGTGTCAGCACTAAAGCTTGACGATTGAGCGACTTCAATCGCAGGGCCGAAAAATTCTCTCGTTACCACATCATATAGAACGACTTTACAGATTCCGAAAACCTGAAAAGGATTTGATTTTGCCATTTATATTCTCCTAGCAATTTGCGATAAAACCTCGGTCGAGGTAACGCACGTTTATTGTTGTCGAGAAAGTAAGATATTCGCTTCCATCCTCTCCGCCTAAAATTTCAATGCCCGAATCGGACTGATAACTAAAATTCGATACGACCGAACCAAGTTGTTTTATAATGTCAAAGCTGTTGCTTGTCAGAGCGTCTTGTAGAGTTTTGATCTGCGAAACTGTTTGCTGGATACCTAAATTCTGAACGGTAAGGGTAAGAACTATTTCTCTCTCCCCTTCGCCGTTCAAGGAATCATAAGTAGCAGCACCCAATAAAACCCCAAACCCGTTTGATAGAAACACGTTTGAATTTGCTTCTAGGGAATAGGGATTAGGGAGCTGTCTCAGTCCCATATTT
>JAGLCH010000191.1 GCA_023146355.1 Bacteriovoracaceae bacterium
TTTATTACCACGCCCAGCAAATGATAGTTGAGTCATACTTAATGCTAAAATTAATGCAAAGATTAGGTTTTTCATAACTTTCTCCTAGTTTTGAACCTTGTTACTCTCACTACGGGTGGTGTGATGAATAGTTTCACATTTTAGTGAAACTTTATTTCCAATCATCCGTATAGTGTATAGAGGAACTTATTGTGGAAATGACTTTTGGCCTTATCGGCAACATTAATAAAAAGTATAGTGATCAGCAGCTAATGGAAAAGGTGTCGGCGGAAGACCGTCAGGCATTTTCAGTGCTATTTGATCGCTATAAGGGGAAGGTTGTGAGCTACCTTTACTACCAGTGTAAGGATCAAAGTATTGCTGAGGAGTTGGCGCAAGAGGCATTTCTCCGAGTATATCGCTTTAGAGAGAGCTACGACCCTCAAAAGAACTTCAAAGGTTGGCTTTTTACTATTGCGCGAAATCTAATGATGGATCACTTTCGTAAGAAAAGTGAAGTTCAGTTAGGTGAAGGGGTCGTGGAAAATACCACAATAGATGAAAATATAGATGGCAGTGAAATTATCCTAATAGGAAAAGCGGATCGTCAAATACTCAAAGAAGCACTAGAAAAGCTTCCTGCTACACAAAATGAGGCGCTTTCATTATGGATGGAAGAGCTTAGTTACGAAGAGATGGCCCATATTATGAGGAAGTCTGCTCAGGCAGTAAAAAACTTAGTGCATAGGGCACGTAAAAACTTAATTGATATAATTTCCCAGGAGGAGAGATGAATATAAAAAAAATATTGAGTCGCAAAAGTGAAATTCGTCCGGGAAAAGACTTTGATAAAAAGTTTTGGAATAAATTTGACGGCGAGTTTGATAAGGAAAATCGCAAACTTCGGTCTTGGGGGTGGGGAACTGCCTTCGCTGCAGCTGCTGTCTTTGCAATTATTATGGTGAGTGTTCCACAGTTTAGTGACAATTTTAATTCAAAGCTCTCCTCTTCTGAGGTGGATGCTATTGTGGACGAAATGCTTCAGTTAAATAGCTACTTAAACGATGACCTCGAAGTAGATATTGCCTTTGACTATGAGGGTTACTCGGAGCTGTAGTGATCAAATAATCTCTTACTCCAAAGTGGGGCCTCCTTTTTGAAGTTCAAATCTTTTGCACTATCGTCTGCACTATCTGAAACTGTTTTAATTGCAGTGAGTGAGATCTTAAACTGCCTTGCCACTACTGCGATTCCGTAAAGTTCCATGTCTATCACCTCTGCGTGACGAGATAGTTTTACTGACAACTCTTTATCAAATACTGGAACGAGCGAGCTTAAACAGCGAAGGCCCTCAGATGCTAGCTCAATTGAATCTTTTCCGACCTTATACTCTTCTCTCATATTGGACACTTTCACTTTGAATGTGTGGGGAATCGTTTCTTTTGTCAGTTTGCCACAGACACCTAGGTTGTAAATATGCTCAATGTTTTCGAAGCGTTCAAGTACTCTTGCTATTTTTGATGAAGAGTTGATAATCCCAGCTCCTGTAATTAAAAGATACTGGCCCTTGTCCTTATCGATATAAAGATTATCAATTTTTCCCACGATAGATTTGAAGTTAAACTGAGTGAAAAAGTGCTGTGCTTCAAAACGGTGGGCAAATATCAGTAATTTCATACGGTAACCTTTTAACTGTTTGAAAAGACGCATCTTAGTGAGGCCATAAAGATTATAGGGTTTCACTACCCACAATGGAAGTGTGCTAGGATGAGAAAACTTTCTGGGAGAATATCATGAAAAATTTATTAGCACTAACCATTCTTGTCCTATTCAGCGCCAATGCCTATGCTGTTTTAGGTGGATGCACGGATACAAAATTGGCCGAACAAAAGCTGCTGAAGGTAGTAAAGAAAAAAACACTTCCACAGATGATCAAGCTTAAGAATCCAAATTCGATAAAACCTGATAGTCTTTTTCTTTCTAAGTCTACTCGCCAATTGTTCCTACTAAAAAAAGAAAAGGCCTATAAAGTCTACACCGTTGTTCTTGGAAAGGACCCTATTGGTGCCAAGCTTCGCGAGGGTGATAACAGAACTCCCGAGGGTCAATACAAGATTGATTGGAGAAATAGCAATAGTAAATTCCACCTTTCTCTTCATATTGATTACCCACGAAGAGAGGATATCGAACGTGCTAAGGATTTAGGATATGATGCTGGTGGCGCAATCATGATTCATGGTGAGCCTAACTATATGGATGTTGCGGCAGACTACCTTAGTCTCGATGATACTGAAAAAGCAGATCAGCTAGTACGCAACCTTTTATATCTTTTTGATTGGACTAGCGGGTGCGTTGCTGTGAGAAACAACGAGATCGAAGAACTATTTGAAGTTGTAAAAAATGGTACACCCATCTGGATTCAACCATAATTTATGACCGATCTTTTAGGTAATATTTCTGCAAGTGCGCCACCAATTATTTTCGGTGGCGCTTCTATTAGTGGGGAAGGGGGAGGCTATGGCTTTGGTGATATCACTGAAAATAATGCCATTGAACTTCTGCATTTCGCTTTAGACTCCGGAATTAAAATTTTTGATACTGCTCCTATTTATGGTTTTGGTGAATCGGAGAGACGCTTAGGAAAAGCATTTAAGTCTAAGCGAGAGGAAGTCTTTCTCATCTCTAAGTCAGGGGTCACTTGGCATCCAAATCGTCGAGTGGATATGAGCAACGATCCAGTGGTTACCCAAAAAATGCTTGAGCAGTCTCTTCGAGATTTGGACACAGACTATATCGATCTTTTCATGGTACATTGGCCTGATTCAAAAGTTGATATCAGAAGACCTATGGAGATCCTCTCTAAGGCAAAACATCAAGGAAAGATTAAGCACATTGGACTTTGCAATACATGGATAGGCGATATTGAAAAAGCAATCGAGGTCGATCAGATTGAGGCAATTCAAAATCAGCTCAATGTCTTTGAAAATAAAAACTTTGAAGATGTCAGAGACTATCTGAAAAACGCTCATACCAGTTTTATGAGCTGGGGAACCCTAGATAAGGGAATTGTTTCTGGACGAGTGAGAAGTGGCCGCAAGTATGATAGGTCAGATGCTAGGTCTTGGGCCCCGTGGTGGAAAAAATCTAACTATAGAGATAAAATTTCAGTAATGGAGGAGGTCCTCCCCATTCTTAAAGCGCATGGCCATACAGGCCTTGAATTGGCGCTGAGTTACAATCTATCCATGGTGGAGCCTATCTATCCAATCTGCGGAGTTCGCAGCATAGAGCAGCTTACAGGGGTGCTGGATGCCCTAAAAAATCCTCTTGCCGGTGAGTTCCTAAATGACGTGATTGAGCTTATCCACTCTAAAATGGAACAGAAAGCGCCAAAGCATGGATAGAGGATGTCCAAATTTCACTTTGTGGATTGCTGAAAGCTGTCTTTAAAGTATAGCTAACGTGGAAGTGGTTGAAGTTCCCTCTGGGGATGAATGTCAAAAAATCCCCATTGGCCTTACCTGTAAATCCTAGCGCAATATCCTCTACGAAATCAAAATCAATCCCTCCGTAGGCCCCATCTGAAAAGTCATGGCCATCCCGAATATGCATCCCGACAAACGGAGAAAAAATAAATTTTTCAGTTTTGATCTTGTTGCGATAGCGCACATGTGCCATGGGGCGCTGACCAAAATTTCCATTGGTGGTACTAGAGCTATCTTTGTATAGTAACAATTCTTTAATCTCAAAAAGATAGCTGCTTTTACCATTGACTTGAGTATAGGATAAATCAGTATAGTATCCCTTTAACTCTTTTTTTAGACCGTCGAGTCCAACAATTTCACCGTCTCCAGCAATGTCTGAAGAGGAAGCAGCAGCTTCAATATCCTGGCGAATCATATAGTATAAGCGAACACCCACTTGATCATCAGTATCCCAGTGGAGTGTAGAATTAAACCCAATCTTCTTATCCATTTTGATATAGGTTTGTGCTTCTGGAGCGAGAGGGTCGTTGGAGTTGTGAATGGTAAAACTCGCCCCAACATTAGTACCAAAAAAAATACTAGGGAGAACTGCCACCCTTCCCAGTTTGAAGAAGGGGAGTGGTGCTCCTGTTATCAGATCTAGGAAAATCATCTTCTCTGTGTTGAGGTTTTTTGTAAGCACCTTCACGACATTGAGTTCTTTTTGAATATCATTGCTGGTATTTTCTGTTGCACCAGAAATATCGTTAACAATTTCCCGAATACCTGACGAGAGCCCTATGTCTAATGAGAAGTAGCTAGAATAGCGGCGTGATCCTTTCAGCTCCTGATCTATGCCATAGCGGTCGTACATCAGTTTAAAGCGATCGCTTTCATCACGTACTGCGCTGTGTACATTTGATACAGATAATAAAAATAGTGTGATTAAGATCCATTTAGTCATTTAACTCTTCCAGTTTTTTTTATAAAATTATATTAACGCTTAAATGGATTTAAAAAAATGATTTTATTCAAACCCTATTTACACCCTAATTTTCTTGATTACGGCATTCAAATTCCGATTGCTGACGATCGCGCCAGTAAGGCCTTTGAGTACTTGCAGCAGCGAGTAGATGGCGTTAAATCAATAGACTTTATTAAGAATCAAAAAATTACTCGAGACGACCTTCTCAGAGTCCACACCCAAGACTATGTGGACATAATCTACAATAACCCTACATTGGCCGTAATGAGTTCATATGAGCTTATTGATGAGAAAGGAAATTACAAAAGATATGACCCGGCGCTCGCAAAAAAAACGATGAAGGAGCTAGTCGATCATAAGTTAATGCAAACTGCGGGAACTTTTCAGGCAATGAGTTACGCTCTCGAGAACGGGATGTGCTATTACTTGGGCGGGGGGATGCATCATGCGATGAGCTTTGGGGGTAGGGGATTTTGTCTGGTTAACGATATTGTTATTGGGCTTAAAAAACTAATGAATAACGGAGATATTATTTCTGCGTGGGTGATAGATGTTGATGCTCATAAAGGTGACGGAACGGCCGAGCTGACTAAAGATGACTCCTTTATTAAAACGCTTTCCATTCATATGGAGAGTGGTTGGCCTTTGGATGGACCTCGGTTTGACGATAATGACAAACTCTATCCATGGCATATTCCAAGCGACATAGACATTCCTATCGCTAAGGGGATGGACGATACTTATCTCGATAAGTTAGAGGCAGGACTCGATGAGTTTAGTCGCTTTTCTAAACCTGATATTTGCGTTGTAGTTAATGGCGCTGATCCCTTTGGGGAAGATGAGCTAGAGAGCGCCAAGGGACTTTGTCTCACTGAAAAAGAGATGTTCATACGCGATAGAACTGTTTATGAGTTTCTTAAAAGTAGAAATATCCCCCAGGTTTATACGATTGCCGGGGGATATGGTTCCAATGCTTGGAAAATTTATGCAAATTTTTTAACTTCTATTTTTCGTGAGGAAGGATACGTCTTTCAGGAATAAAGTAGGTTCGCGGAGAGTTGCGCAGTAGATCTGTTACTGTTGGCATATAGACACAAGCGTACTTCTCAATTTGTCCCGCAAGGCGTGTTTCCTCAAGGCCTGAGCGCATTTGCTCTCCCCAATATGGATTGAAGTGTTCTTGATATCTCTCAATGTTTTTAGAAATAGTAGCGTTAAGATCGTCAATCTTGGTAAAGAGATCGTCTTTCTCATCTTTATCCATTTTAATGTTTTGTTCGATTCTCTTGGCATACATCTCGTTGAGCTCTCTCTCCAATCCGCGCTTTATTGCCATATCAGCATCAATCTCACGTTGAATAGGACGTGCTTTTTCAATTGATTCAAGCTCCTCAATGAGAGGATCGAAAACCATCGCCGTTCTCCAATTGAAGGTTTTCTTAATTGCCACGACATCACCGTAAATATGATCCCCCAAGTAGAGAATTTCATCTGGACTTAAGTCTAAGTCTTTTTGTAGTTTTGCAGCATTTCCACCTTGGAAGACACCTGTTTCGAGTTTGTCGAAGTAGTTAGTCATAAGTCCTGTTTCTGGATCAACCTTTAAATATCCAACCTTGTCCGTGAAGAAACGTGGCTTACAGGAGAAGGTGATAACCATATCAAATAGGTCCAGCCACGACTTGTGATCCTTTAAAAAGGGATCAAAGGCATATTCCATTAAGAGCTTCGAGTAGGGGAAGCCTGAGTTCGTGATGACAATAAGTTTCTTGCCATATTTCTTATAGGTTTCCATTAGGCGTGGTAGCTCAGGATCTTGAATAATATATTCCGCGATATTCTTGGCAACTTCATCCTTAAGGGTTCCATCACCATGACATCGGTCCAGCATCGCCTGTAGGTCATCTGCAATTTCTGCATAACTTGGGATATGGGGAAGGTCCTTAAAATACTCTACGATATCTGCGAAGAGAATTCCCTTGGCCAATGAAAAGTTAGTGTCTAGGCTTACCATGTCTGGATCACGTAGATCGAGTTCCCGTGCCCCATAAACATCTTGCATAGAAAAGAAGTCCATTTTTTTATTTCCGAAGTAACAGGTCTTAACCTTACCGGAAAGGCTTAACTTCAAGATATGTCCGTTATTCTTGTTTATCACAAGGCCCTGAATCATTTTTTTAAAATCAAATTTGAGCTCCCGAAGCTCCGCTGGGTACCCTTTGTTTTCTATTAGTTTATCGATCATAGAGTAGTAGGCGAGACGTTCAAAATTCTCAGTGTTGTAGCGGACTAGGGTGTAGTCCATGTCGAACCCAATTGCTTTAATTCTTCTCATATTTAGGGTTCTATTTATGTATATACTCATTTTTCCTCTCTTTAGTAATGCGGTATAAATACCCTAATATTAAAGCAGATAAGGGAACTTGAATCAATGGGGGGAGTGTTAGGAGTGTGTTAAGATTTGAGAATCGACATATTATATTATCTCAATATCTCATGCTAAATGCCTGTATTTATTGTGCCGTAATAGCGAAAAAGAAAAGAAATTTTACATCTAGAGCAAATTACTTGATAAAGAGAATGTTCTGTCTTATAAATTATCTATCGAAATGTGGGGGATTAGCTCAGTTGGGAGAGCGCTTCGCTGGCAGTGAAGAGGTCATCAGTTCGATCCTGATATTCTCCACCATTTT
>JAGLCH010000192.1 GCA_023146355.1 Bacteriovoracaceae bacterium
TGGTGCTGAAGCGCATGCGAGTAATATTAGTGAAATTAGTATTCTTTTCATCTTGAGAACCCCTTTTTATCAATTTTTGACCCTATAGAACTTATCAAATTGAGTAAAAGACTAGCATGGAGAAGAATTAGACGGATTTTTCTATATATAGTAATTGTTTATTTTGCTCTTCGATCAAAATTGTCATATTGTTTTTATTTAAAGGACAATTATGATTAAAACTATTTTATTGCTTATTTCTGTCGTCACTCTATCTGTCGCTAATTGCAAGGTTATCTCTGCTGATTCTTTTTTGAATAGTACGTTGCCTTTGAAAGGAATTTGGATTTCAGATCATGTTATAGCGATCGATGATATTAATCCTACTCATTATAAGTATATCATCCACTTTGATGAAGACGAGGGGATTGTACTTGACCATGTCGGCCATTTTGATGCTGAGAGTGAAGGCTTTTATAAGAAATTCGATTATGTGTCTCACTCTAACTACGCCAAGTTTTTCATTAATCTCAGTAGTTCTCAGCTCAAGCGCGCCATCAAGGGTTCTGTTAAGATTGTAAAAAAAGATCTGTACTCTGATCAAGTTGTTGATCAGTTCTCCCTTTCTTTGGCGGGATTATTAGATCAGCGCTTTAGCTATAATGGTGACAAGCTTGGTCCCACCTTTAATGAGGATAGTGCAACTCTTCGTCTTTGGGCGCCAACTGCACAGCGAGTTGCCATTCATTTTTATTATGGTCCGAATACACGAACCGAAATATTAGGAAGTCCTTTTGAACTCAAGCAAAATTCAGAGAATGTTTGGATCTATACGGGTAAGAACTTAAAGGGTTTATATTATCGCTATGAGATTGAGAGTTATAAGAGAAGGCTTGGGGGCATATCTGTAGAACAAGTAACAGATCTCTATTCAACAAACCTATCTATGAACAGCTTGTTTTCTCATCTTATAGATGTTTCAAATGATTCAATGCCGTCTCGTTGGCGCTCTCATGAGTTGAATTCGAAGCATGCTATTAATGATTTTTCCGATATCTCAATATACGAACTTCATGTGAGGGACTTTAGCTATTTTGATGAGTCTCAGCCAGAAGAGCACCGTGGGAAATTTATGGCATTTACCAATGCCAAGTCTAATGGTGTAAGGCACCTAAAGAAGCTTGCAGATGCCGGTATCTCGCATATTCATCTTCTGCCTGTTACTGATCAATCATCCGTAGAAGAGGATGAGACAAAGAGATTAGATCTCTCTCTCGAAGATTTTAAGTTTCTACAAGAGAGTTCTGGAAGCGGTGAGGCCCAGCAGATAATGGCCAAACGTATTAGAGGCAGGGACGGATTTAATTGGGGATATGACCCTCTACACTATCAGGCCCTTGAAGGGAGTTACTCCACTGACCCTAACTCCGACGCTCGTATTATAGAATTTCGAAAAATGGTTATGTCACTCCATTCTATGGGACTTGGGGTCGTTGCGGATACTGTGTTCAATCACTATTCTGGACTACTTAACCTTGATTCATATGTTCCCGATTACTATTACAGTCTTAATAATTGTGGCGATATTACCAATGATTCCTGTTGTCCCGACTTGGCAACTGAGAATAAAATGGTACATAAACTTATCGTTGATAGTGCCCTTAATCTTGTTAAATGGTATCGCTTAGATGGAATAAGATTCGATCTAATGGGCTTTTTAACAAAGTCTTTAATGAAAGAAATTCGCGTTGAATTAGACAAGCTAACTCCTCAAAGTGATGGAGTTGATGGCAAAAAAGTCTTTATGTATGGTGAAGGATGGCACTTTGGTCCACTGGTTAGAAAACTTCCAGCTGAGGCGGTAACTCAGCACGGTGCTGCGGCAATGAATATGGGAATTGCAACTTTTAATGACCGCTTTCGCGATGCTGTAAAAGGGAAGGGGCAAAATTCCAAAGATCTCTTTACTGACGACGCCTTTGTCACTGATAAAATGAGTCAACGTGAAAATGTCCTTATGGGCCTTATGGGATCTTTAAAGGGAATCAAAGGTGGTTATGTTAATAACCCTGGTGAAAGCATTAATTATATCACTGCCCATGATAAGACCACTTTGTGGGATACTCTTGTCGCTAAGACAGGCCTAGCTTCCTCTACTGATCAGCTAGTTCGACTTCAGCAGCTATCTTTAAGTTTCCTTTCTCTTGCTCAGGGAGTTCCTTTTTTTCATGCAGGCGTTGAAATTCTTAGATCAAAATCTGGGGATGAAAATAGCTATGACTCTGGAGATTGGTTTAATAAAATAGATTATTCTTACCAAAATAATGGTTGGAGAGGTGGCCTTCCTCCTTCGTGGATTCATGAAAACCTAAATGGGTGGGGGAAGTGGAATTACCGTTTAAACTATGTATCATCGCCTACAGAGCTTCACATTAGAGATACTATGAATCACTTCTTAGATCTTCAGAGAATTCGTAGAAGTTCAAAACTTTTCAGACTGAGTACAAGAGAGCAGGTGCTGCAAAAAGTTTCATTGCCGGAAAAATTAATGGATGAAAATGGAAATTTTGATCCACGCCTTGTGGTTGTTAAGCTTGATGACCGCGTAGGAGAGGATGTCGATCCAGATCGAAGTGTGATTTGGGTGGCATTTAATACCTCATGGAGTGAATGTCTTTCTTTTGAAGATAGCGACTTAATTGGAACAGGGGTCCAGCTACACCCCATTCTTCAACAATCTGATAATAGATTTGCAGTCGGAGCTAATAATCATCACTGTCGTGATGGCCGGGCGAAGGGGCGAATGACAATTCCTCCACAGTCGACAATGGTCTATTACATAAAGTAGAAGCGGTGCTGGAAAATAATCCAGCACCTGTTTTTTAGTTTACTTGCACGAGGGACCGAACTTGGATTCCCTCTTTTTCAAAACTATTTAGAAATTTTAAATCAATTAAAACTGCAGTCTCCACAATATTAAGACCTGCATCGTTGCATAGCTTTATAGCGGCCTTTAGAGTTCCACCTGTAGCTAGAACATCATCGATCAACAGGATATTTTTCTTGATACCATCATCTTTTATTTCAAGGGTATCTTCGCCGTATTCAAGCGAATAAGTTTCTGACAGAAGAGGAGGAGGTAACTTGCCTTTCTTTCTAATTGGGATAAATCCCTTTCCATGCTTTCCAGATAAAGCGGCGCCTAAAATAAAGCCTCGTGCATCGATACCAGCAACACAGTCTATTGCATCCCAGTCAACACCCTTACCGAATTCCTCAAGAACCTCAGAAAAGTTCTCTCTTAGCATTCTAGAAATATCTTTAAAGATAACACCTTTCTTAGGAAAGTCAGCAACGTCATCGATATACTGATTTAAATCCATAATGACTCCAAATTATAAGGCCATTAGATATGGCCACTAAGCATTGATAATGGGGGAGGTTAGCATAGCTTATACGTAAGTCAACTCTAGCTAATCTCAAAATTGAATAATTATAGTAAAGAATTGAGTTGTAAGGAGGATACATCCGTTTTACATTGTGATATTATTTTTTGGTAAATATACCAATACTTTGGAGTACTTAAGTCATGAGCAACGAGGCACGTCCCGCATCAAATTTTATTAGAAATATTATTAGTGAAGATCTTAAAAATGGAAAGCATAAGACAACAATCACTCGCTTTCCGCCCGAGCCAAATGGCTACCTTCACATAGGACATGCAAAATCTATTTGCCTGAATCACGGAATTTCTTTAGATAATCCCGGAGCAAAATTTCATCTTCGTTTTGATGACACGAATCCTGAAAAAGAAGAAGTAGAATATATTGATTCGATCAAAGAAGATGTGGCCTGGCTTGGCGCTGACTGGGGAGATGACCTCTATCATTCGTCTGATTATTTTGACTTTATTTACGACTGCGCAATCCATCTTATTAAAGATGGGAAGGCGTTTGTTTGTGATCTTAATGCAGAAGAGACTCGCGAGTATCGTGGTACTTTAAAAGCTCCAGGTAAGGATAGTCCCTATCGTAACCGCTCAGTCGAAGATAATATTGACCTCTTTGAAAAAATGAAAAACGGAGAGTTTAAAGAAGGCGAAAAGTGCCTTCGAGCAAAAATTGATATGAGCTCATCAAATATTAATATGCGTGACCCGGTAATTTATCGTATCCGATTTTCCTCCCATCCACGTATAGGTGAGAAGTGGTGCATTTATCCTATTTATGATTTTACACACCCTCTGTCTGATGCTCTAGAGCACATTACTCACTCTATCTGTACTTTGGAGTTTGAGGATCACAGACCTCTTTATAACTGGTTTATTGAAAATTGTCCGGTTCCAAGTACGCCTCGTCAAATTGAATTTGCCCGTCTTAACATAGACTATACCATTTTGAGCAAGAGAAAGCTGTTGCAACTAGTTACTGAAAATCATGTTGAGGGGTGGGATGATCCAAGAATGCCCACCATCTCAGGTGTTAGAAGAAGAGGCTATACTCCTAAGTCCATAAGAACTTTTATGGAGCGTATCGGCGTTACCAAAAAAGATACTTGTATTGACATGAGTAACTTAGAGTCTTGTGTTCGCGATGATCTCAATGAGATTTCACTTCGCTCGATGGCCGTTCTTAAACCGATTAAAGTTATTATCGAAAATATGGAAGCAGAGGAAACGATTGATCTTGATTGCCCCATACATCCTCAGAAGCCTGAGCTTGGTCGTCGTTCGATAGTTTTTTCTAAGACAATCTATATCGATAGTGACGACTTTATGCTTAATCCTGAGCCTGGTTTTCACCGTTTAGGCCCTGGTCGTGAGGTTCGTCTCCGTTATGGTTTTGTTATCCAGTGTAAGAATGTTGTTACTGATGACAACGGAAATATTATTGAACTCCATTGTCATTATCTATCGGAAACTCGCGGTGGAAAGAGGCCTGAAGATGGTCGTAAGGTAAAAGGTATTATTCACTGGGTTTCAGAAGATGATAAAGCTTCTGCTGAGATACGTATCTATGATCGTCTTTTTAAGATTGAGAATCCAAACTCTGACAACTTTTTAGAGCATATTAATAAAGACTCTCTCGAGATTATAGAGACTGCTTTTGTACATAAAGATATCTTAGGCGCTAAAGCTTTTGATCACTTTCAGTTTGAAAGAATTGGATTCTTTTCCGTTGATCCTATACTTTCTAGCGATGGGGCACCAGTTTTTAATCGCACAGTTACTCTCAGAGACGCATGGACAAAATCAAAGAAGTAAAAATGTTAGATCAGTTACTCGACTTTCTTGATAGTCATTTAACAGGTGATGCCTCCCATGGTCGCTCTCACGCCAAACGAGTACTTAAGATGGCACGTGAAATTGCTAGCACGGAGTATGATGTTGATGATGATGTGATTATGGCATCAGCTATTTTACATGATGTCGTGGCGCTCCCAAAAGATCATCCTGATCGCAACAAATCATCTCTACTTGCTGCCGATAAGGCATCTAATTTTTTAAAGACAATAGAGTTTCCACAGCACAAGATCGAAGCGGTTGCCCACTCTATTTTAACCCATAGTTTTTCTGCTGGGATAATTCCTGAAACAATCGAAGCTAAAATTTTACAGGATGCTGATCGAATGGAGGCACTAGGGGCCATTGGCATTGCTCGCTGCTTCTATACTTCCGGCCTATTGAAACGCAATCTTTTTCACTCTGAAGATCCTTTGGCAAAAGATAGGGATCTCGATGATCGCGAGTATGCTCTTGATCACTTTTATGTGAAACTTTTGAAGCTTCCTTCTATGATGCAGACAGAAGGTGGGATGAAAATGGCACAAAAAAAAGCAGATATTCTAAAACGTTATATAGATGATCTATTAAAAGAGCTTAACTACTAGAGGCCAATTCCTTTTTTAAACGTCCACTTTACTCCTGCTAAAACTGATGGCCTAGTTGTAAATCCAGAGGCACGGTACACGCCTAATCCTCCAAAGAAGTTTAGTTTTAATTTCTGATAGTGGAGTAATAGACTGTTGTGAGAATAGCTATCGCCACTGTTGCTGACTTTACCAAATATTGAAAGTGCTAAGATTTTATAGTGATCTCCAATCTCCGCTCCTATTGCAGTACTGAGAGTGTTAATCACATCACCATTTTTCGCCATTGAAAGTTGTGATTGTGGATCGATGAATCCCTCTCTATTTACCTGACGAATGGGTGTATAGAAGCTTCTGTTGAAATTGATCACGGCAAAGAAGTTCTTGTAACCTGCGAGCACTTTAATTCGAAGATATTTTCTTCTTAGATCTATTTTGCAAGAATACTTACTACAGTCACTATCAGCATATTGTTGTCTATTTTGAATGATTTCATAACCTGATCCAAATGTAATAAATGATACGGGAGCTATTTCTAGATCAGCTTTAAAAGAATTATATGCGCCAGCACTTGTTGCGCTAATGCTTGGTCGCGTATAACCATATAGGATATTGTCCTTACTCCAAAGCTTATGGTTGTAACCTGATTCTGCCTCTAGGTAACCAGACTTAGGAAAACTTCTGAAAGCTGTTGTTACGTTTCCATCAAAAAAAGGGAAGGCCGTGCTTGAAATTATGAGAAGGGGTAGAAGTATTTTTTTCATATATAATTGATAACTTTTCTGAAATATATTGAAAAGAAAATAAGTTGGCATAGGATCATTCAAAATCAATAAGGTTATTAAACGACATATGCACTCAGGATCTGTGGGCCATGCAAGCAGATATTTCTATTTACTTTGATATGGTATAAGCCTAAACTAATATCTAAACCATATTTAATGAGGTGAAGTATTATGATCGAAACATCGCAATTTCAAACTTTAGTGGCAGTTGCCAATGCCCATAGTTTCTCTAGGGCTGCTGAAGATCTTGGCGTAACTCAATCTGCGATTAGTCAGAGTATTAAAAACCTTGAAAATAAAATTGAAGTTAAGCTATTTAGGCGTGCGGGAAAACGTGTCTTTCTTACCCAAGAGGGTGAAAAATTATATCATTTAGCATCTGAGTTTCTTGAACGTATGAGCGATACTCTAGACGAGATCAAATATGAGCATGATGAGATGGCAGGGAAAGTTCGTATTGGAACAGTTAATGGTATCGGTAGAAGTTGGCTTGGACCTGAACTTCTTCCAATTTTAAAGGAATTTCCAGAGCTGGTTGTTTCTGTTGATATGGCCCACTATGAAGACCTCGTTAAGGACTTTAATAATCATAAGCTAGATCTCATTATTGTTGCAGAGGAATTTGCTCCCCCAGTTGGCGAGAAAGTTTTCTTAAGTGAGGAGTGTGCTACTCTTGTTTATCCTGAGTCCATTGCCTCTAAGATTTCTAATGATATTACTTTAGATGACCTTGCGAAGTTACCTACAATTATCTTTGATCCAAATTCACCTATGTACGGTGCGTGGTGTAAGAATCGCTACGGGAAAATCCCTAAGAAAGTAAATATTAAGTTTGCAATGAACTCACACTCTGCAATGCTACAGGCAGTTAGTGAGGGGTTAGGAGTTGCTGTTATTCCAAGCCACGTTCTTAATCGTTCACCACTTAAAGCAAATGTGAAAACTCTTGGTACAGACCTAGATGTAGTAAATGGCCGCTTCTGTCTTGTTTACCACAAGGAAAGTTTTGAACTTCTCCGCGTTAAAACTGTTGTTGATCGCCTCTTAAGAGTGAAGAATCCACTACTAGAATCGAATGAGTAATTCTTTTGATGGAGGCGCTCTTTTTAGAGCACTTCCATCATCTATTCACCCTATCTTAGAGTATCTTGAAACTTCAGGTTTTTCACTCATACTTGTAGGGGGCGCCACTCGTGACTTTATATTATCCAAAACCCTTTCACACGATCTTGATTTTGAAATTAGGTATTGCGATCACTACGAAGGTCGTGAGTGGGAAAGTTGCCTGACTCATCTTATGGAGACTCTTGGTAGTAAGTTTAATCTAGCTATTGAGAACTTACCTTTTGGGGTATTTCGTTTTTCTTTAGGAGAGTTTGATGTTGAACTCTCTTCGCCCAGAACTGAAACTTTTATTACAGGTCAATTAGGACATTCTAATTTTACAGTTTTTCTAAGTAGTGACCTTGACTATAAGAAGGCCTATTCAAGAAGGGATTTTACAGTTAACGCCTTAGGGGCCAAGCTGCAATGCAGAGTTGAAAAATCAGAGCTTATTGATCCTCTTAATGGGATCGTGGCACTTGAGAAAAAGCTACTCATCCCTTGTGGAAATGATTTCTTTCATGATCCAGTTAGGTTCCTTCGTTTGATTCGCTTCGGCCATAACTTGGGGTTTGAGTTAGATGAAAAAATCTCTTCAGCTCTTTCCTGTTTTGATCTTAGTGAGCTCAGTGACTTTTATATTCGATCCGAGGCACAAAAGACAGGTGTGCTTCCATTTTTTAAAAAGCTCTTTAATATCCTTGATTCGGTAAATATCGTTCCATCAAGCAATATTTCTTCGCTCCGTTTTCTGGCAACAGTGGAGAGTCATGAGTCTCTTAATGGTACTGATAACTTAATTCCCTACTTAGTTTCGAAGATCGATGATTGCGAAAGTCGTAGATTGCAAGAGCTCTATAAGCTCAAGGAGAAGTATATGAAATCTCTGAGAGAGTTCTTTTATCTTCTTCGTTCAGTGGATTTCTCTTGGGTAAAAAGTAAAAGTAGTATTGATAATATCGGTGATCGCCGTTTTCTCGACTTTTTTAAGCTTTCCCAGCTTATAGAAAGGAGGGGGGCGTTTGAAGTGAGTTACCTCTCCGCAATTGAAGCTAAAAATGTTCTACAGATTAGGGATCTTATCAACTTTAAGATTGAGATCAAAATTCCCGAACTATTACCCCGCCAAGATATTGGGAGGTATATATTATTTAGGAAAATGGAGAAGCTATGGAGATTATAAGCCTAGTTGACTATTCTAAAGATAAAAAAAACATATTGGCCCAGGTAAAAGATATTTTTTTTGAGTCAGCGGTGCGAAAAGAATTTACTACAGATGAAGATCGCAATGATTATTTTAAAAAGTGGTGCGGCGTTTATTGGGATAACTATTCCTGCTCTTTCTACCTCGCAATGGAAGATGATCATCTTGTTGGATATTTAAGTGGTTGTAAAAAAAGTCTAGACTCTCTTTCTGTTTTAAAGATGCCAGGTTATGCAGAGTTCTCAGATGAGTTCGATAATTTTCCCGCACATTATCATATCAATTGTCACCACGCGAAAAGAGGATTGGGAGTTGGTAGTAAGCTAGATGACCACTTTTGTAATGTATTGCGAAGTGAGGGGATCGGTGGTGTTTTTATTATCACTGCACCTATGAGTAGGCCCACTAGCTTTTATATGAAAAAGGGTTTTAATCACTCTTACACTAGAGAGATTGGTTCTGCCTCATTGATTTTCATGGGGAAAAGGCTGTAAGCTAATTAATGTTTATAATATTCAAGGTTTACTAAAATATAATTGAAACGTTTTTAAGGTTGGTATCATGCTAAAGAATTTAATTACTTTACTAGTTCTATTATTTTCGTTGATTTCATGTAGCGAGACTACTGACTCAGGAGGAGGAGATACTCTTTCTCCTGTAATTAATACGAGCACCTCAAGTTCTACAGTTGATCAAGTCGGTGATCCTGATAATTCCGCTTCAGGGACAGGTCACTATTATAAAGTAATTACCCCGACAGGTGTTGTAAAGACGCTCCCTCGTTTTGAAGATGATATGAATTTCGAAGACCTTGATCTCGCAATCAATAGACAGATTAAAGCATTTAAGAGGCTAGGCTTAAATGGTGAGATTTATTTTGGCGGGAAAAAATATCCTCTTTCAATCCTTAGAAAGAGTCTCGTTAGATTGTTTGATCTTTCTGAAAAAGCAAAGGAATGTATCGCTAATACTGACCGCAAAGAGTGTATGGATCGCTTTAATGACTCCATAAAGGCCAATTTTGTTATCTATGGGCCTCAAAACAATAGTAATGAAATACCCGGTACTAATGTTACTTACACCGCATACTACGGCCCATTAATTAAGGCATCAAAAGTAAAAACAAAAAAGTTTCCATATGCGATCCACCGAATGCCTAAAGATGATTCATTAAGAAAATCCACCCGTGAGGAGATTATTTGGGAAGGGGCACTTGCAGGAAAGGGGCTTGAAATTTTTTATATAGAAGACCTGTGGGACCTTTATATTCTGCACTTAGAAGGTGGAGGTGCTGTACAAGTAGGAAGTAAGATTCACTATTTAAGCTATGAGGGGCACAACTCAAATAAGTTCAACTTTATTTCAAAGTATATGAAGAAGATGGGCCATATTTCCAATACCTCTTTTGCTGCTCAGGAAAAATTTTTAATAGAGCACCCAGAAAAGCTTAGGGAGATCTTCTCGCAGTGTCCAGGCCATATCTATTTTAAGGAATCTAGTACATCACCAGTTGGACTTGAAAATATTCCGCTTACTGCTAATCGATCAATTGCCCAAGATAAGAAGTACTATAAGCGAAAAGGTCTCATTTCATATGTCGAGACCGAGCGGCCGGTAATGGTAAATGGAAAAATTGTGCAAAAGAAGCTTGCTCGATTCTATATTGATCAGGATACTGGCCCAGCTATTCTCGGCGGTGCTAGAGCAGATATTTACTTTGGGTTTGGTGCTGCTGCTGAATTGGCCGGCAGAAATATGCATGCCAAGGGAAAAATGTATTACCTCATTTCAAAGTAGTGATTTACTTTTGTAGGCAGTAATTGCCTTTAGATAAACTTGAGTGGCCTTTTTTGTTGATATTTGACATCCTTATGGAAGCAATGCCTATCCGCTTAAGGAGGTGACCATGGTAGATTTACATTCAATTCTAGCTGATCATCGTATCAAATCTAAGTTTTTAGATACACGCGATAATCATGCTCCGCCAAGAATTCCTGAAGCTGGTGGAGTAGAAATTCCAGACCTCTTTTTTGATCAAATTCTTGTGAACTATAAGTTTACTCGAATTGAAATCATGGTGCTTATGTACTTGTATCGTCAAGTATACTGTAGGCCAAACCTATATGAAGATTATGGTATTTCACAGCTTCTTTCCCATACTGAAATGACAAAGAATTTGAATATTGAACTTGAAGATATTCACCATGTCATCAGAAAGCTAGGAGAGCTGGGCTTTATTGAAACTATTAGACTAGGGCAGTATTTTGTGCGCAAATACTTTACAAAAGATAATGATGAATTCTT
>JAGLCH010000193.1 GCA_023146355.1 Bacteriovoracaceae bacterium
TCTGAAGCAAAACTTCCTGATGGTTTACCACCTAGAAGCATCTCTTCAATAGTGCTTGCGATGTCAGCAAAGGCCTTGCGCTCTCCTAAGTCTGCACTCTTAATCTTTTTTCCATAAACAACAATAGGAATATATTCACGAGTATGATCCGTCCCCGGCTGAGTGGGATCACAACCATGATCTGCAGTAAGCATCAATACATCATCGTCATTCATATTTTCCATAATATCAGGAAGTCTCGCATCAAATTCTTCAAGAGCATTCTTATATCCCTGAACATCACGACGGTGCCCAAAATGCATATCAAAATCAACTAAATTGGTAAAAATAAGACCGCTACTCTTCTCTTTTAAGTATTCAATAGTACGGTCAACCCCTTCCATATTGTTTTTTGATCGAACATAGTTTGTTACACCACGGCCTGCAAAAATATCGTAAATTTTCCCAACGCCTAAAACCTCTTTCCCATTCTCTTGAAGTTTATCGAGAATAGTTACTCCCTCAGGCTCCATCGAGTAGTCGTGTCTATTTGTTGTTCTAGCATAAGCACCACTTTCACCAATAAATGGTCTAGCAATAACTCGCCCTACACTTAGCATTTCACGAGCAATTTCACAGAAGCGATATTGCTCTTCAATTGGAACGACACCTTCGTGTGCTGCAATTTGAAAAACAGAATCCGCTGATGTGTAAACAATAAGAGCACCAGTTTTTACGTGCTCGTCCCCTAGTTCATCAATGATTTGAGTTCCAGATGCAACACAGTTACCAATTACTTTATGTCCCGTTTTTTCTTCGAATTCCCTGATAGTTTCATCTGAAAAACCATTGGGAAAAGTAGGAAATGGGTCAGTCTTAATAATACCTGCAATTTCCCAGTGGCCAATAGTTGTGTCTTTTCCAGAAGATGCCTCAGCGGCCTTACCAAAAGCGGAGTTCTCAGGATTTACAACAGGACTAACCCCTAAAATATCAATAATATTTCCAAGACCCATCTTCTCCATATTGGGAAGATTTAGGCCCCCAGCAGCACTGGCAAGGTTACCAAGGGTATTGGAACCCTCGTCTCCATACTGACGCGCATCAGGGAGTTCCCCAACACCAGCACTATCTAGAACAATGAGAGTGACTCTATTAATTTTGCTCATAGCTATCCTTCTGTTAATTAAACAATTCATTGTATCCACCATTGGAACAGCTTGCAACAAAATGGCCTTCTAGAAGCCT
>JAGLCH010000194.1 GCA_023146355.1 Bacteriovoracaceae bacterium
AAGTGGATGGAATTTTTTCACTTTTTAAAACTAAAGAGCGAGAGGTCTTTTTTACATATCCAAAATATCCACTTTTTAGATCAAAAGATATTTTAGTTTCTAATGCTAAAAGTAAAGTCTCAATAAAGAGCTTTAACGATCTAAAAAAATATAAGATTGGGGTAGTGAAAGACAACTCCCATGGTGCAAAATTTGACTCAATGAAGCTTGATAAGGATTTTTCAGTTAGTACTGAAATTGCTCTTCTTCGAAAAGTTGAAGCAGGAAGACTTGATGTTGCGGTTATTACCGAACAGGTGTTTTACCACTATCTAAATACTCTAAAAATGAAAAGAAGTGACTTCAAGATTCAACCTCTCGTGGTGAATTCTGAGGATCTTTACCTTGCCCTTTCAAATAAGATTCCCAATGTTAAGAAGTTGGTACAGGGCCTCTCTAAAGAGTTAAAAACACTCACAAAATAGTAGATTGCTCCTATCTTTAGTCATTTGCACCAATCATATTTCCAAGTTACAATTGATAGGTAAAATTGATTAAAACTAAAAGGACATATTTTGGCATTACTTAATACCACTGGCCTTCAAGGTGGGAAGCAAAAGATTTGGGCAGTTGGAGGCGGAAAAGGTGGCGTTGGCAAGAGTCTAGTTACTGCAAATCTATCTATCTGTCTTGCTCTTATGGGCCATAAAGTTATTGCAATAGACCTCGATCTAGGTGGGGCCAATCTTCATACTTGCCTTGGTGTCCCTATACCTGACAAAACCCTTTCCGATTACCTCGCAAAACGAGTTTTAAGTCTTAAAGAGTTGACTACCCCTACTCCTATTGAAAATCTCTCGATTATTAGTGGCGCCCAAGATGATGTTGGAATTGCCAATATGAAGCAGATGCAAAAATCTAAGCTTCTCTCAAAGCTTTGGGAGCTAGATGCAGACTATATAATACTAGACCTTGGTGCCGGAACAACTGCAAATACACTTGATTTCTTTTTGGCCGCTCACCAAGGTATCCTCGTCGCTCTGCCGGAGCCGACCTCGATAGAAAACACCTACCGCTTTATTAAGTCTATTTACCATCGAAAACTTAAAATGGTAGAAGACTTTCTCGAAATTGGTCCTCTTATTGATCAAGCGATGAATGCTAAAATATCACAGAACTACACCCCCTCAGATCTCATTCGCCAAGTTACAGAAATTGATCAAACCCTGGGCTCAAAGCTAAAGATGGAAATAGCAAAGCTAACTCCTAAACTTGTGATCAACCAAGTAAGAACACAGACTGATGTAGATATTGGACACTCAATGCGTATTATCTGTAAGAAATATTTTGGAATGAATTTAGATTTTATTGGCTACCTAGATTACGACGCAACAGTATGGCAAAGTGTTAAAAAGAGAAGACCATTACTCCTAGAATACCCACACTCAGGTCTCGTCAATAAGTTTGATCAAATAGTGCACCGACTACTCAATATCTAATGGAGAAGAAATGTCTAAAAAGAACTACTACGAGATCTTAGAGATACCATCTACTGCGAGCAGAGATGATGTTGCTTCAGGTTATTCACAAGTTAAGCTTGCCTATTCTCCCGACAGCCCTGCTATGTATTCACTTCTTTGTGAAGATGAATGTCGCACAATGATGGCCCAAATTGAAGAAGCTTATTCAATCCTCCATGATCCAAAGAAAAGAGAAGAGTATAATCTGGCCCACGATATTCAAAATACATATCCTGCTTCCAGCAGTGATCCCGTTTCAGTAAACCTCAGGGATACAATTGTGGATGAAGCTAGAACCATCCCTGAAAACCCTCAAATTAAAGATGAGGTTAGCATCAATCGTTTGGTTGCCCAGAAGAAATTTTCTCTTGATTACTCCATTGATGAAGAGTTTGAAAAAGAGATTGAGCAAACCACCGAGTTCTCGGGAGAGCTGCTTAAGAAGATTCGAGAGTACCGCAACGTTACAATTCTTCGCTTAAGTGAGATGACAAAGATCTCAAAAACATATCTGGCATGTATTGAAGAAGAAAACATTGATAAACTGCCTGCAGTAGCATATGTTCGTGGTTTCATTTTCCAATATGCGAAATGCTTAAAGTTACCACCTGATTTGGTTGCCACAAGCTATATATATCGTATCAAAAAACTAAAAGAGGAATAATGGGTCCAACCCTTCTTGAGCTTGAAATTACTGAGGATGATTATACATCCTATAAACGTCTTGATCTTTTTCTTGTGGATCGTCTAGAAGAATCACGGTCACGCATTAAAAATGCATTTGATAAGGGAAAGATTCTATCTGATAAGGAAACAATTCTCACTTTAAAAAGAATGCCAATTGTCGGAAGCAACCTATCCATTGAATTTCCTGAGCCTCTTCCAGAGTTTCCCTCTGCGGAAGATATCCCACTCAATATTCTGTTTGAAGATGAGCATCTACTATTTATCAATAAAGAAGTTGGAGTAGTGGTTCATCCTGCACCGGGAAATTACACTGGAACCCTAGTGAATGCCTTACTTCACCGCTACCCTTCAATTGCAGAAGTGGGTGATCCGCAGCGTCCAGGGATTGTTCATAGGCTTGATAA
>JAGLCH010000195.1 GCA_023146355.1 Bacteriovoracaceae bacterium
TCAAAGATACTGCTGGAAAAACAAATGCAGAAATCAATCGCGCGAGCAATAAAATTGTAGCCTTGGAAAAGAAACTGGTTAAAGAAGCAATCAGTCCTGCTACTAAAAACATTAAATTTCTAAAATTTGCAGACACTTTAATTGATAGAGTTTTTGATGCTCAACTTGCTCTTCTCGAACATGGAAACAACTCAATCACAAGTCCAGACAATCTTTATAAAGTAGACTCTTACCGCATAGTATATGACGCAGTAAAAGTTGAAGTTATGGATACCGTCAGACAATACAATGGGTTTCAAGATAGGGCCATTCTCAAGATAAGCGATGAGACCATAGCAAAAGTATCAAAAGATATGGACCAATGGTTAGAAAAGTCACTGAACATAAAAAACAAAGCAATTAATTATACTGACGCAGCAACAAGCTTTAATAATGTCGTAAAGGTAGCAGTAATGACTTTTGCTTCCTCTGTAGGCGGACCAATCGCTGGAGCAGCTGCAAACGTTTTAGTTGATAAATTTATTCTTGAGAAAGAGATGACCATAGAGGAGATGGCAAAAAGCATGGCCATAGGTATGGCCGCAGCAGGAGCGGGACAAATGGTGGGGGGCGCGATTGAATCTGCCAGCATTGCCCACATGAGCTCACAAATTGCATCAAATATGACTAGAACACTTGCAGACTCTGCAATAAATCACAATAAACTAAGCGAAAAAGAGTTGCTTACGGTGTTGATAACAAGTGCTGCAAATGTAAAGTTCGAAAATAATATTACAACAGGAATGCTCAATGGTGCGAGTGCAAACGCAATCGCGCAAATAATAGATAAGAAGAAACTGAACATCGATAATGGTTTAGTTGTTGATTCTGCCATTGAAGGTGGTGTTTACGCAGGAGTTGACGGCGCAATTGAAGAGAATGTAAAAGAGGCAACTAAAGAGGTTGCAGAATCTGCTCGCCAACTAATGAAAGAGATGCTCCGATCGGCGCAAATAATGCTTGGGCTCATTGACTCTCTTGAATCTATATCACTCCTGAATCCAGATCAACTACTAGAACATATTACAGAAGAAGAGATGGAAACTCTTAAGAAAACAGTAGAGCTCGAATCAAAGAATGCTAAAGACATGGCAGCACAAGAAGTATATGGAAAACTCTTTGATGAGCTAACAGCTGAAGAGCAACTTAATTCTGAATTTGCACACGAACTATACTCTCAACTGCAGGCAGTACAGCTAAGAGTAGAACAAGATCCAGCTATCGTTGCAATTATCACTGAGCTTAATTCAAACCCTGACTCTCAGGAAATCCTAGCGAACTTAAATGTAAATGGGATTGAAAGTAGTGATGGCCGCCACCCATCTGCACTCTTTATAACATCCCTCATTGCTTCCGCAATTGCTGTAGATGTTTATTTTAGCTTCACTGAAATTAAAGAAATAGTAAATATGGATGCTGGCAAGGAAAGAGATGAGAGAATCCAAAACTTTATTATGATGGAAGCAGCTGGCTTTGCAATTGGTGCCCTTACTGCGGGAGTTGGAAAACTGGCCCCTAAGATGTTAAAGTTATTTGGACCCGGAAGAAAGCTTCTTCAACACTTTGCTGAGATGGGAATCAAAACTTCTGCTGCGAAGAAAGCATTAATTAAATCACTTCGCAAGGCAGAGGTAACTGGAACGAATCAGATAAATAAGGTTCTTGATTCCGCACGGAAGTCAGGTTTATTTTCGGGGAATAAATACAAGACCTTAAAGGATAATTCAAGTTATGAGACAGTAAAAAGTTTCTTGAGAACTCTTGGAAAATCTGACGTTCCTCTGCCTGTGAAGAAGAACCTTGTTAAATCTTTTGATTTGAAAACAATAAAAAAGGAAATAGTCAATTCTGACGTCTATGTCTATAGGTGGCATAACAATGACGAGGTTGCGAGGAAACTTGGAAGGTTTGTGAGTGACACCCCTATTACTGATAAAGATGCGGCCCGCAGATTACTAGCACTTCCTGCTGATAATAAAATGCTACACCTTGATAAGTTCAAGATTAAACATGGAACTGAAATATACAGAGGTAAGATTGCTCCATTAAATGGTCATACAGGTGGAGGTTCACAAATTTTTATAACAGGTGAAAATATTGAGAATATTTTAATACCAATTCTTGATTGAGGTAATTATGAAAATAGATGCAGTAATAGAGCAAACAAAAAAGTATATTGCAGAAGATATTACGGAACATAATAAGTCTTTAGCAGCAATGCTTCTTAAAGAGTTAAAGAAAATTGAGGAGGACGATAATTATATTATCCCCTCAAGTGTAATGAGGAGTATTGTTGACTCTTTTGACTTCTCAACAGAGTACTGGAAGAATTATTTCTCAAAATATTGGAATGAGAACTTGTCCAAGTTTAAAAATCCCTATGAGTAAAACACAAAAAATAGCCCTCCCATTTATCCTCTTCACTCTCATTTTAAGCACCACAACTGCCACGGCTTCCCATGAGGGAAAAGAGTCGAAGGAAATTTCGTATTCTGCACGGAAGTTGGGGCTGAAAACCGGAGTAGGAAAAAAGGTTTACGCTAAGCTGCATAATGCTCTTGAGTCTCTCCCTAATGGATTGAAGGTCAAAAGGATTAGAGAAGGTGCTGACTCAACAAAAATCGCAGTTATAGGTCGTAAAATGCCAGGTGTTGTTGATGATACGGCAGCTCATCTTAGAAAAAGTGGAGCTAAGGTGACCTTACCCCCAAAATCTACCCC
>JAGLCH010000196.1 GCA_023146355.1 Bacteriovoracaceae bacterium
TTCCAGTGAGTCGTAATCAATTTTTGTGTCTTGTTTTGCCACCGGCTCCTCTGCAACGGAAGAAGCCGTTTCTGTTATTCCGGCCTCTGCGAGGTCAATCCCCATTTCGGCGAGGGATTCAGCTGCGGCAGAGGAAATTTTTGGTCCACTAACTCCTACTTCTGCTAGATCAATTCCCATTTCCGCAAGAGATTCAGCAGCAGCGGCAGAGATTGCAGGTTCAGCTGCACTACTTGCTGCAACTTCTACAATCTCTTCCTGCTCTATTGAAGCAAATTCTACAACCTCTTCTTCTACGGCCTCTTCTTCTACTGGCACATCTTTAGCAGAAGCAGAGTCTCCAGCATCAATTGCACTGTTAATGCGATCAACAACTGTTGAAGTATCGACGTTTGCAGCTTTATCTTCACGAAGAGCGTCGACATAAGTTTTAAGCATGTCGTTAGAGACGAGAAGTATATCAATAATTTCTGGAACCGGTTCGACTCCACCTTGCTTGATTTTTACAAGTAAATTCTCAAAGGTATGCGCAAATTGGGAAAATCCATCAAATCCAACTGCTGCTGCCGAGCCTTTAATGTTATGTGCAAGTCTTAAAATGTTTTCTAGAATACTATGGTCACTTGGAGTGGCCTCAAACTCTAAAAAATTATTTTCAGTTTGCTCCAGAAAGCCAACGGTTTCATCAAGGAACTCATCTTGAATTTCTAAAAGGAAATCTTCACTGTCATCCATCATAAAATATCTCTTCGATCCTAAGTATATTGTCTTAATAGAATACACTACATTTTTTATTCATAAACTGTTCGGAACTAGCTGCTAATTACTTAAAATAAAAGTAGTTTCCTCGGTTTTTTTGTTCTTATAGATAATAAATTTCTTATTGTTTTTTTTACGAGAGGGGGGGAGTATCTGACAAGATTTGGCCGTTTTGTTTATTTAGACTGCGAGTTTTCGAATATGAGGATTATGAGTGACAGTATTTTCTAAAATTGTCACAGCTAGCTAGTTCTAAGGCAAAAGACACTGCTATTATTCTCCTACAGGAGAGTTTATGCTCGATAAGAATACGATTAAACACTTTATCCCACATAGGGACCCATTTCTTTTTTTAGATTATATCGAATCGATTGATATTCCCGATTCTGTAGACCTTTTGAATATCTCCTTAAAAGATATTGTTGGAACTAGTGCAATTGCATATTACACAGTATCCCCAACTCATCCCATTTTTGAAGGGCATTTTCCAGGCAATCCTATATGGCCAGGAGTTCTTCAAATTGAAGCAATGGCACAAGCTGCCTGTTTTACCCTTAATTGCCTTGAAGAAACTTATAGTACCTCTAAACTCACTGTAGCACTCCTAGGTGTCGATGGTGTTCGCTTTAGGAAACCCGTAAGGCCTGGAATGATCCTTAAAATCATTTCAACATGCAGTAAGATCAGAGGTCAAATTGCTAATTTTGAAAGTGTTATTTATTCTGATGATGATAGAGTTGCAGAAGGACGGTTTATGGCAGCATTCTCATTCGAGGAAAAAACGGCGAATGCACCATTTGATTCAAAACACGGGAATTTTACATAGTTGATGTGGCGACTCGCCGCAAAATAAAAAGGCTAACCATTTGGTTAGCCTTTTTATATGGTAGGGACGGGCAGGATTGAACTGCCGACTTTCACCATGTCAAGGTGACACTCTCCCACTGAGTTACGCCCCTATATATATCTATTTATGACCCATGGTTTACAATAATGCAACACAAAAAATGCTGGCCAGAATCAGTTTTGCCAACTCTTTCCATGGTGTTTCGTCCAAAAAAGTAATAAAATCATATAAATAATCCTAACGCTATTGAGCTGTGCAATGTTTGATTTAAAATCTCCATTTTCTCCTGCCGGTGATCAACCCGCAGCTATAAAACGACTCATCGAGGAGTATGAGAGAGGCAATAATCAACAGACTCTTTTGGGGGTAACTGGTTCTGGTAAAACATTTACAATGGCAAATGTTATTCAGGCAATGGGAAAAAAAACTCTGATCTTAGCACATAACAAAACCCTCGCGGCCCAGCTTTATTCAGAGTTTCGTGACTTCTTTCCTAACAATGCTGTCGAATATTTTGTTTCATACTACGATTATTACCAGCCAGAGGCCTATGTTGCCGGATCTGACACCTTTATTGAAAAAGACGCTTCTATCAATGATGAAATTGATAAATTGAGGCACTCAGCAACTAGAAGTCTGCTGGAGAGAGATGATGTAATTGTTATTTCTTCAGTTAGCTGTATCTACGGTATTGGCTCACCTGAGGAATATGCTTCACAAAAAGTCACATTAATCATCGATGATGAACTTGATCGTGATGACTTTCTAAAAATGTTGATAGCAATTCAGTATGAAAGAAATGATATTGATTTTTCTCGTGGTACGTTTAGGGTGAGAGGCGAGGTTGTCGAAGTTTTTCCTGCGTATGAAGATAGTGATGTTGTTAGAATTGAATTCTTCGGAGACACGATAGAAGGAATCTCTATTGTTGATCCGCTGAGGGGAAAAACTTTACATAAAATTACAAAAACAACGATCTATCCTAAATCTCACTACGTTGTAAGCGAGGAGAAAAAAGATCGTGCCGTTGAAACAATCAAAGTCGAGTTACGTGAACGTCTACAGCAACTTGACTCCGAGCAACGCTTACTAGAAAAGCAGCGGCTTGAGCAGAGAACTATGTATGACCTAGAGATGCTTGAAGAGATGGGTTATTGTTCAGGCATAGAAAATTATTCACGTCACTTGACGGGAAATTCTCCCGGAGAACCACCTCCAACATTAATTGATTTTTTCGGTGATGACTTCTTATTTATTATTGATGAGTCCCATATTACTGTCTCACAGGTTGGTGGTATGTATCGCGGGGACCGCTCGAGAAAACAAACACTTGTTGAACATGGGTTTAGGCTTCCCTCGGCCTTAGACAATAGGCCTTTAAACTTTGAGGAATTTGAGAAGAAAATTTCTAAAGCAATGTATGTCTCAGCGACTCCAGGAAACTATGAGCTAGAAAAAACTGGTGGCGAATTTGTAGAGCAAATTATTCGACCCACCGGCCTACTTGATCCCGAAATCGAGGTGAGAGATGCCTCCTCGCAAGTAGATGATCTCTTAAAAGAATGTAAAAAAACAATAGAGAGGGGCGGGCGGATACTCGTTACAACCCTTACTAAAAAACTGTCTGAAGAGCTAGCAAGCTACTATGCAGATGCAGGCCTTAAAGTTCGTTACCTACATTCTGATATTGATACTATCGAGCGGATGGAAATTATTCGTGACCTACGCCTTGGGGAGTATGATGTCCTTATTGGAATAAACTTACTTCGTGAGGGGCTAGACATTCCCGAAACAGTACTCGTAGGGATTCTTGATGCAGACAAAGAGGGATTTTTACGCTCAGAGAGATCGCTCATTCAAACTATTGGTCGAGCTGCCAGAAACTCAGAGGGGAGAGTGATCTTATACTCCTATAAAATAACTAAAAGTATGCAAAAGGCCATAGATGAGACGGCAAGAAGGAGGAAAATTCAGGCAGATTATAATACCACCCACAATATTATCCCAACAACTATTGTTAAAGGGGTTTCTGGAGGTGTCATCGAAACACTTCGTGGAACCAAGAGAAGAACTGCGAAGAGAGAGCAGATCATTGTAAACAGTCAATCTACAAGAGAGGATCTTGATAAGCAGATTATTGAACTTAAAGTACGGATGAAGATTGCTGCAAAAGAGCTACGCTTTGAAGACGCAGCAAATATCAGAGATGAGATCAAGATTGTGTTTGACCTTAGACTTTTATTATAGGTTTGACCTCGTGAGAAGAACTGTCAGATGATTTATTCTCTTGGTGATTGCTTCTGACGGCCTGAATTCTAATAATAAATCCTGTAGTTCATTCCCGAGTCCTACTTCACTTGTAAAATGATCCGCCTCCATTTGCCCTTCGATGGATTTTGCCCTCGCTGGAGAGTGGCCTGCTAAGATATGTCCAAGCTCATGCGTGATTATTGATGCGGCTTTTGCTGTGGAGCTAGATGCAATAAGCTCAATTGTTTCAGGAAAGAGTACAATGTAATCAACACCGGCCTCTGCAGTTACTGAAAGGGTATAAAGCCCAGAAGTATTTAAAAAAATGATCTCATTTTTATGTGCAGAAAACTTATCTAGTGTCGAATGGGACAGAGAATCTACTACAAATTCAAATGCGGCGAGTATCCTCAAATTAGAAGATATCCAATGATGGCCGGGAACGTTAAGCCATTTAATACGGAAATCATCTCTTCGATCGAGTAAAGATTTTTGTACTTTTTTATCACGCTTGAAGATTAAAGTTTGAAACATAGCATTCCTCCCGTTTATCACTTATCGGTCTTTGGTGGGGAAGGTGAAATTACAGTACAGCAGGATTACAGTGAGGAAAATTTTTCTATTTCTGTTCCACTTAAAACTCCTATATACTTGAAAGTAGGAGTGATATGTGAAAATACTTGTTCAGTTTATTATAATTTTAGTTGGAATACTTGTTTCCTCAGGTCGTGTATTTAGTTACGAGAGAGCTGACTCATTTGTTGTTCGAGCTTATAGCAACCACTACAAGGTTTTAGCTCCTGCTACGCTATCTAAAAATCTCAGTGTAATCATTGAAAATAAGATGCTTGCCAATCTTGTCGGAAGGCTTGAGACAGAGGAAGGGAGAGTTCTCACTTTTGTGCGAGTCGATGCTGGCAAGTATAAATCGATAACTATCAAAGGACACAAGAAGGAGGATAAAATACTATTCTTCCCACTAAGTCCTGCTTTTCAAAAAATTGAGCTTAAGCTCGGGGTGAGGCCATATGAGATTCCTCCAAAAAGATAAAATTTCAAAGTCTGTAATCGTTGTCTCTGATCTTCATCTGGGGGCAGGGGCATATATTGGTAAAAAAAGAAATTATCTTGAAGCATTTCATCATGATGAAGAATTTATCGATTTTCTGGACTACTTTTCCACAGGTGATTATCAGAATCGAGAAGTCGATCTTATCATCAATGGGGATTTTCTAGATCTACTTGCTGTTCCTTTTGTTAAGTTTTTTGACGATGATTTTTGGAGTGAAGAAGCAGCTCTTGCCAAGCTAGAAATTATTATTGATGCTCATAAAGAAGTTATCGCTTCTTTGGGAGATTTCTTAGAGAAGAAAAATAAGCACATTTACTACATTATTGGGAATCATGATGCTGAAATGATATTCCCATCTCTTAGAGAGAGGCTTAAGAAAGCATTACCCGAAAAGGTACGTACCAGTTTTTCGATTACTTCCAATGAAAGTGGAGAGTTTTCTCCTATTCCGGGAGTTATTATTAAGCATGGCCATGAATATGAAAAAGCTCACCAGTTCAGGCCTTCAAAGTCTCTTATTTCTGATGAAAATGACCGTAAGTATTTTCTTCCCCCTTGGGGATCATATTTTGTGATTCGAGTACTGAATAAGTATAAGGAAATTCGTCCCCACGTTGATGCAGTTAAACCAATTAAGAGGTTTCTAATCAATGGTTTTATTTACGATACTTTTTTTACCGTAAGATTTCTCATTGCAATTATCTCATATTTTTTCATGGTTCGCTTTGTTCACTACTTTTGGCTTGATAAAAACCTAAAGCGATTACTGAAAAATGTAAAAAATGAAGTTGAGCTTTTTAAGGATTATGAAACAATTACTCAAGAGGTTCTTGAGGAGCGAGATGATGTTAAAGTCCTAGTTGTTGGGCATACGCACCATCCTACATTTCGAAGTTTTGTGAATGGCTCTATATTTATTAATACTGGAACCTGGACAAGGGTTTGGAATTTAGGATTTGGAAAAAGAGTGGATGGTGTTCAACTTTGCTTTGCGCAGATAGACATCAGAGAAGGGAATGATCAAGAGAGAATTGACTCCGCTCTGCATGTATGGAAAGGAAGACATAATCTTCCATTTGAATGCCATTAATAAAGGGCCTGTCTGGCCCTTATATTTAGTCCGCTCTAAAGCATAACTCCATAAACATTTTACCATGTGCTGAATTTAGTGGAATCATCATAACAGTAGTTCCAGGTGGATACTTAATCGTATGTCCTTTCCCTTCTATCATTGATGGAATTGCCATTTCAGTAGCATACCCCATATCCGAAAGTTGTCTTTTCGCTCCACCCATAATCATATTACAGATTTCGCCACCAACATCAGCGATCTCTTCATTATATTCAGTGAACTCTTCCATTAGCATTGAGGTCGCAATTTTGAAGTATGTATCATATGGCCAAGAAAGAACAAGCATTCCTTTAAAGCGAATCGACTCACCATCCTGGTTGATTGTTCCATTGATTCCAATTACAGCGGATACATCACCTCGCGATAGTGTATCTTTTTTTAAAAGAGGCTTTTCGGTTTCTAATTTGGTCGAAACCATTGTTTCGTATACACTTTTCGCAGCGTCAACAAAAGGTTTCGAAAAATTTACAAAGTTACTCGTAGTCATACCATTTCTCCCTAAAGTCCAAGACTGTCTAGAAGATCGTCAATAGATCCTTGATTCATACGGTCTTCCGATTTTTCTTTCTTCTCAATTGCACAAGATCCACGTTCGATAAATTTAAATTTATCTGATAGCCAACGAAGTCTTGTCGCAAAAGCATCGGTACTTAATTTGCCGATAGTTTGCCCATTTCCTGTTTTCAGTTCTGAAAGCATTTTTCGAAGTAAGTCTACCGTATCGAATAAAACAGCAACAACGATGTTTAAGAGTGCCTCTTCTGAAGTTTGACTGGACTTATAGCCAATGATCTTTCCAAGTTCACAAAAGTTTGCAATTTCAGTTGCTCCAATTGATTTTGCAGCACCCATTACTCGATCGATCACTTGACCAAACATTTCTAGATGTACAGTATTTGTTGAATCAACTTCTAGTTCTTCTAGGCACGCTTGAAGTTGATCAAAGAGTTCCTCTGATTCAATACAGAAGTCCACTATAATCTCTTTCATTGCCGGATCATCAATTAATGACATGTTTTTTCCTAAAATTATTTGTTGAAAATCTTATCGATTTTTTCCTTTAATACTTGCGCAGAAAAAGGCTTAACAATGAAGTTACTTACTCCTGCCTTTACCGCGATAACAACGTTCCCTTGCTCTGATTCTGCTGTAATCATCAAAAACGGTAGAGCTGCCATCTCTTCAGTTGCTCTCACTTTTTTGAGTAGATCAAGTCCAGACATTTGAGGCATGTTCCAGTCAGAAACAACAAACTCATATGGCTCTCCAGATTCTCTTGCTTGCTCAAGTAAAGGCCATGCTGTTGCCCCGTCGTCAGCTTCTGTGATTTTTGTAAAACCAACTTGTGACAACATGTTTTTAATAATCTTTCTCATAGTTGCCATATCATCAACAACTAGGATTTTCATGTCTGCTTTTAAGGCCACGTATAACTCCTTTAATATTTTGTTTGCATATCTGCTATTTTAGTAAACCTTCAATTCCATTTAATATTTTATCGCCAAACCCCAATTCAAGTCCAGAGCTAACTGATTGATTTCGAATATTTGTAATGACCGTGTCAAACCCTCGCTTATTTCCGTCATGCAATCCAATTGTATGCTCAAATATATGGGATACAGCACCGAGTACTAATGCAAGTGGCTCGATGTATTCTTCAACTTTGTTGTTGGGGTACCCACTTCCATCTGCTCTTTCATGGTGCTCGATAATAGTCTTAAGGCACCTATCGGTTAGTTTTACTCCCGACTTTCGTAAAAGATGTTGAGAAAGTGCAGGGTGCTTTTTGTAACTACTATTAGTTTGTGCGGGCATCTCTGTGAGAGAACCTTGAAAGACTGAGCGTTCTACTTGAGTAAGTCCTATATGGGCCAGGAGTGATGCAACAATTAAGTCCGCGAGGGCCTCTTGATCTAGGATATTAATAGTCTTTGCAACATAATAGCTAATAGCGACAATCCTATTTGTGTAGTTGTCCTCTGTAAGTAGTGCTTCAGCTAAAAAAATTGCCAAAGAGATAGTTGAACTTGAGGTGACTTCAAATGTCAGGACTTCAGATTTTACCTGTTCAATAATTTCAGAAAAGTCGTCTGTATTAACTGCTGACTTTAGTTCGTGATCAAAAATAAATGCTTTTGCTTCTTTTCTTTGCTCATAAAGGTGTTGGTACATTTTTTGATTTTTCTCAAGTTGATGTTCTTTTCTTTGTCCTAGTGATGGGATATCTGCTTCTGAAAGTTTTTGAGCTTGAAGGAAGGTCTTTGATTGTTTCCTTTTGATAGCAATCTCTCCCCCTCTTTCAATGATATACTCTAATAGCTGCTTCTTTTGCTTATCAAGTGGGCCATTAGCGTGGAGGTAAAGTGTGTGTTGATGATTCACATTATTGTATACGTGTATTTGAAAGGGATATATTGGCCCTTCCTTTAGGTGCTTAATCTGAATGTAGAAATAGTCTTTGTTATACTTCATTTCTTCTTACCAAAAAACTTTCCAAGTAAACCTTTTTTTTCTTCTATCGGTTTTTCATCGGTTGCACTTTTATAACTTACCTGTGCTCCACTCTCTCTTTGCTTTTCTAAATATATCGCTCTTGATCCTTCTAGTGTCATTTCAATCTTTGAACTATCCTTTTGATTAATTCCCTCGGGGAAGTTTACAGCAATATGGCCAATACGATCAATTCCTTCAAAAAAGGGATATATAAATTGATTCTCATCAGCTTGAAATTTTTCGTCTTGCCATTCTGGGAGGCGAACGTT
>JAGLCH010000197.1 GCA_023146355.1 Bacteriovoracaceae bacterium
CACAGAAGGCATCCTCGCAAAAATTGGGCCATCAGCTTTTATGAGAAAAACTGATCAGTTAACTTGGCAGGCCCTTATCTGCTTTGTCCAAAATGAGCTTAAAATCCCAGTTCATGTTTCAGGGAGATCGGCACTCGAGCTTCAAGGCACATCTCATTATCTCACTATGGGAAAAGTAAGAACTTCACTTTTAAGCTATGAGGTGAAGCGACTTCCATCATGGCTATTCTATGCAAGTGATTCATTTGAACTCAAGTTTAAGAAATCCAATATGTTCAGTTGTGAAAAACACTTAGTAGACCTCACCGAAGGTAACTCTAGGTTGCGTGCCTCGTGTCGAGAACTTGCGATACTTGAACTAATCGCTGAGCTTGATCTAAAAAATGGCCTTGAGACAGCTGAAAATTACATGAACTCATTAACGACCTTAAGATCAGATGTTGTTCAACGACTACTGAATAAGTCTGAATCAATACTGACAAAGCGAGTATTTCTATATCTTGCGGAGAAGCTTGAAATGCCTTTTTTTGATGTGCTGGATTTATCTCAGATAAATTTGGGCTCAGGAAAGAGAGTCGTTGTTGAAGGTGGTATGCTAGATAAGAAGTACTTAATCACTGTTGATAGAGTTGGTGAGGAGAATCCATTCTAATGAGAGATAAATACCTAAAACAGGTTGAGACATTAATTGAGATTCTGCCGATTGCTCTAGCAGATAAACGTATGGCACTAAAAGGTGGAACTGCAATTAATTTATTCCATCGGGATCTTCCAAGACTATCAGTTGATATTGATCTTTGTTACTTGCCTCTTGAAGATAGGGTGACAACCTTTACTAACATTCATCAAATCCTTTCAGCAATAAAAGAAGAACTAGAGAAAAAATTAGGTGCTGAAGTCACTGCAAATTTTCAACTTGATGGTAAAAAGGAAGCTAAACTTCGCGCAATTATTAATGGGATCGAGATTAAAATTGAACCTAATTATACAATTAGGGGAAGTGTATTTGATCCGCT
>JAGLCH010000198.1 GCA_023146355.1 Bacteriovoracaceae bacterium
GATTAAATAATTAAGTCCGCCTCCATCATAAATAATATCTTTTTTCCTAGAAAGTGGGACATATGTGCCTGAAATTAAAAAATATCCCCCATTGTAATAATTGCGTTTTTTGGCACAATGTTAAGTAGCTATAATGATAACAATTACACGGATTTATTCATGAGCAGTTGCAATTTTACGCTTGAGCTTCATTCACCAGATGGAAGTACTCAGTCATTTGATCTCAACCAAAAACTACTAGTTGGAACTTCGGCAGATGCAGATATCAAATTTTCTGATCCCATCCTCCTTGATTACCACTGCGCCATCAAAGTAAAAGAGAACGTAATAGCTATCCATAACCTTGCAGGCGATGGAGAAACCAAAATTGACCAGTATTCCCTAGGCAAAGGGAAAATGTACCTTCTCTCACCGGGGGATAAAATTCACCTTGGTGAGTACTTCCTGCTGATCGTTAAGGAAAAAGAAGATGCTGAGGAAATTCCAGCAGTGCCCGTGGGAGACTCAACAGCACCATCAATAGTTATGACTGAAGAGACTGAAGATGACGAAGAGATCACTGCTGCAGACTTCGGCCCCGATGAAACAGAAGATACAGATGACGATGACGCAAATCATACACTTGCAGGGCTTGCGCTAAAGGTAGACTTTGCTACTGAAGGTATAGAAGAAGAACAGTTGGACGAGGAAGATGAAGAGTACGATGATGAAGACCTTAAAATGCTCGAAGCAATTCAAGAAGGTCGCCAGCCTGAAGGAGAGGATGAGAGGACTTCATTTTTCAAAAAGTTCTTTAAATTTGGAAAGAAAAAGGAAGAGCTTGTAACTCGTGAAAAACAGCTCTTCCAACGGATCCCCTACCCATGTCCAAGATTTGTAACCAGAATCCTTGCACTGATGACAAGTGTATCAATATGCTATGCACTTGTGTTTACAGTATTTCCTCTCTTTCAAATAGATGAATACCTACTTGAGGAGCTGTCCCCCCTATTAATCATCCTCGGTCCATACCTCACAATGATCAACCCTGTTCCATTGATTTATATGGTGATTACCTTCGCTGTGCTTGAAATTGTTTCGGCCTTTCTCCTTGGGGCATCGATTCCCTATTTCTTAATGGGAATAAAATCAAATGATCGTGAGGTTGCTCGCCGATTAAAGGGAACAATTCGTGCAATCATTGGCCTAGTAACACTCCCACTTATTATTTTTGATCTTCCTGCGCTTGTGGGAAAACCGACAATAAAAGAAGTCATTACAAGAACAAGACTCGGTGTCTCTACAGGTGTATTTATAAGGCTTTTTTCAATATTTTTAATCGTTATTCCTCTTGCTGGGATCTGCTTACTTTCACCTTTTTTACTAGATATGGAGCACATCACAGGTCTTGAAGTTCACGATATGGTGAAGCGAAAAATGAATAGGTCAAAAAATACACGGCCTGTTAAGGGAAGGGTGAACAAGTTTCAGCTAGCAGTAGAAACAGAGCTTTCTAGTGACCTAGAATTTCTGCCATACTTTTCCACAACAAAGATGATTAAAGAAATATCACCAGCACTAATGATGCTATCCAATAAAAAGAAGAGACAGGCCTATCTTGGGAACAAATCTGAAAAAGTTGATTTTAAGGCCCTAGTTAAGGGGGTGTACGCCATTGACCCATTCTTCCCTATGAATTATCCAATCCTTACGACTTGGGTCACGATCCCCGATGAAGATGACGTTCAACTCGAACTAAAGTTATTTGAAAGTGAGTTTGAAAAACTTTTTCGCAATAGCTTCAGTCTCACTCCTCCAAAATATGCAGAGTTTATTTCACAAACGGGCCCATTTCCTTCTGGTTACCTTATTTTACGCAAAAAATTATTAAAAGCTCTTGGTGCTCAAATCCCCCATACAGCAGTATTCTCAAAATCAAGACTTGGTAGGTTTACTGGACTCATCCCTGGACAAGTTGGCCAATATAATAATAATTTTTACATTAGTTTTAAAACAATACCTCCCCAACTATTTGAAATTAAATATTCAAAGGACAGTAAATCCCTGGCACGTCTAATGGAGAGAGATTTTTTACAAAACTCGGTAGTTGGAGAAATGAACGGCCTTCCCGCTGAAGTCCCGTACAATACATTTGATATGCTGAACGTCGTAAATGATCGATTACATATGGAAGAGACTGACTCCGAAGTGTTTAATGGTATTATTTCCTACTACAGCACCCGATTTACAGCAGCTAAAAGTGAGAATAAAAGCTATACCGAGAAATATCTACTCAAATCACTCCGGTCACTTATCAAAGCTCTGAAAACGAAGTATAAGGGGAATAAGCTCGAGAAGGTTACCCCTCTCCTTGAAAGATTAATTGAATTAAAAAAGAGTTTAGTTCAGGAAAAGGGTACACCACTTAACGAAGCAAAACCAAAAATGCCGCAGGAAAAATAGATGTCGATTACAAATGATGTTAAAGAAAATTTTAAATTTAAACTTATTCACGTAGATAAAAATTGTGGAGCAAGGGCCGGGGAAATAATAACTCCCCATGGAGTTATTAAAACTCCAGTGTTTATGCCTGTTGGTACCCATGGAGCAATGAAAGCGCTTCAGCCAAGTGTACTGAAAGATATGGACATAGAGATCCTCCTTTCAAATACATATCACCTTCATCTAACCCCGGGATCAGAACTAATTAAGAAGGCCGGTGGACTCCATAAATACATGGCATGGGATAGACCAATCCTAACAGACTCCGGTGGATTTCAGGTATTCTCACTTCACAAGAAAAGAAGTATCACAGAAGAAGGCGCAGAGTTTCCAGATAAAGATGGAAAGAAAATTATGCTCACTCCTGAAAAATCGATTGAGATTCAACAGAACCTTGGTTCTGATATTATGATGGCATTTGATGAGTGTATTCCGCACCCAGCAGAAATGGACTACGTAACTAAATCTTGTGAAAGAACACACCGTTGGCTAGATCGCTGTATCAATGCGTGGACCAATCCAAAGCAGGCGCTTTTTGGAATCATTCAGGGCTCTGTTTATGATGAGAGTCGCCTTAAGTGTATCGAAGAAGTTTGCTCAAGAGACCTACCTGGCTACGCCATTGGTGGAGTTTCTGTTGGAGAGGGGCCAGAGCTAATGGAAAAAATAGTCTCTTTTACTGCTCCTAAAATGCCTAAGGATAAGCCAAGATACGTAATGGGTGTTGGAACTCCTGAAGACCTCTTTATGATCTGGGAAAATGGAGTCGACATGAGTGACTGTATTATTCCAACGAAATACGGTCGTGGCGGAACACTTTACACGAACAGAGGAAAGCTTCGTATTAAGCACAAAAACTATAGAAGAGACTTCTTTCCAATAGAGCCAAACTGTAATTGCTACGTATGTCAAAACTTTACACGCTCTTATGTAAAGCATCTATTTGACTCTAATGAGATTTTAGGACAGATCCTTGCTACAAACCACAATATTGCCTTTTACAAAAACTTAGCAGAGAAGGCGCGTGAAGCAATACTTGAAGACCGCTTCCTTGAATTTAAAAAAGAATTTTTAACGGGATACCGAAAAGGTAACTAAAGAGCAGCATCAAATCTAAAAGATATTGTTTGGCGGAGGGCGGTTTGACTGCCCTCTCCTGTAACATTCAGCCGTTTATTCCAAAGTAGTTCATTCACATAGTTTAGCCCAAAGTACTTACCAAGTTTTACTTCGAGTCGGAGTTTATTTGATACGTTAGAGTCCAAAAAATCAATTCCAAGATTTGAGATCTCTTGTCTTGGCATAAAGTTTAACGATTCGTGAAGCCAAACTTGATCTTCATATAGCCTAAACACTGCATTTAGTTTAAATGCATGACGAAACACTGTTTCAGATTCATTACTGATAGTCTTTTCAAACATTCGGTCACGCAATAAATAGTCAAAAGAGGGAGCATAGCTTACAGAGATAGCGGTGACATTGGTATGCTTTACGGAGATATGCTTTTTTATTCCAAAAACACTAAATACAGCATGATGCTCAACGGGAGAAAATGTCTGTTCAAGCTTATTGTCATAATCGAGGTATCCTAGATAGGAATACTTGGGTGCGTAGAAGTCTCTAATCTCATATTGAAAAGAACCCTTAGTGCGCGTATTTTGACTTACTTCACCAGTATATTGATTTTCACTTGTATGACTGGACTGCTCTGCTGAGACGCTTATGTTGTGAACACCTGTGCGCTCAATCGCTCCACCGAATGCATAATTTGACTCTTTACTATCAGAGGCCATCATAAGTGGAGATGCTTCTGCTCTAATTCTCCATCCCAGCTTATCAAAATATTTTGTCTTAGTGAGGTCAATAACTTCATTCTGCCCATATCGGTCACTATAGAGGTATCCATCGGGATTGATATCTTCTACTCGAACAATTTTATTTTTAATTTTATCAGAGTGTAATATGCGAAGGTCTGACTCAACCAATAGACGATTTTTAATTGGAACGCTCTCATTGCCACGATAATAGAGCATTAACGGCTCAATTTTACTGAATTTCGTATAGGACTTAAAAATAAACCAGATGGAATATGTCTTAGTTGAGATGGTGCAGATCCCCTTACCAATTGCTTTTGACTTCGTCAGCATTCTGGCCACATCACCTTTGCCAATACCATCTTCGAGCCCTCTACTGACGCGAATATAGTTCGCCTCATATATGGTTTTGATATTGGCCTTCAGCTTATCATTAAAGTCTAAGCTTAAGGCAGTGATCGGAAATAGTAAGATAGCAATTAAAAAGACCCTCATTCACTAATTATAACAAATTGCTGAATGAGGGCCAAAGGGTATATTTTGCTTAGATATTAAAGGAGCTTCTCTGCCAAATCTGTGCCTTGAAGGCCTTCAACTATTGATTTTACTTTTTGAGCATCTTTTTTGGGGAGTACAACTACAGCATTATCATTAACAACAACAATAAGGTCTTCAACATTCACAAGTGAAACATGCTTTCCGGGAGTATAAACCACATTCCCTTTGGCACCTTCAAAGTGAAAACCATCTGATGCCACTAGTGTGTTGGCCTCTGTCTTATCGATAACGGCCTCAAGAGCATCCCACGATCCAAGATCATTCCAATCAAAGCGAGCAGGAACAGTGGCAATCCGATCTGATTTCTCCATAATGGCGTAGTCAATTGAGTTTTTTGGAATTTGAGAATAAATTTCAGAAACCTTATCGAAATCATTTGCATGCTTAAGAAGTGCATCAAAGTGCTCATAAACTTCTGGACAGTGTTCCTTAAACTCAACAAGCAGCGTATCAATCGTCGATACAAACATTCCAGCATTCCAGTAGTAGTCACCTGTTTTCAGATATTCCACTGCTGTTTCATGATCGGGCTTTTCTACAAATTGCTTCACCTTAAATACTTGAGGCCCAAGCTCTTCACCGCGATTGATATATCCAAAACCAGTATGAGGAAAGTTAGGGGGAATACCAATGGTCACAACCATCCCCTTAGTGCGTGCGACTTCTGCTGCCTCGGCAATTACTTTACGAAACCCGCCTTCATTCAGAATGACGTGATCTGATGGAACAATTGAGACCACATCGTCACCGCTGGCACCATTTGCAAGAAGTGATGCGAGAGAAAGCATAATACATGGAGCAGTATTACGACCTGATGGCTCAAAAATAATACCAGACTCTGCAGCACATCCCGTAGAAGACTGTTGAGCTAGTTCTCCCTGTTCTTTAACAGTGATGACGTAACGTTCTTCTAACGGAACAAGACCTTCGAAACGCCTGAGAGTTGTCTCTAGCAGAGATTCATCCCCCCCTAGTAACTTAAGATATTGCTTTGGCCTCTTTGATGTTGATTCAGGCCAAAAACGCGTTCCACGTCCTCCGGCCATAACTAGAGCATATAATTTAGACATAATTTCTCCCTATTGATGAATAACCATAGCATAGAGTTCTTCTCATACATAAAAAAACCCGCAATGAGCGGGCCTTTGTACTTTATGTTGTGATAAATTTATTTGAATTTAATAATGAATGGTTCGTCCATCCCTTTAAAAAGAGATTGCTCTTTTAGGAAGAATCCTTTGGCATCCTGAAAAGAATCAAAGACGCCAAGACTTACTCTATACCAAGTCCCGCGGCCCTTTAGTTCGACTTCATTAATAATGATTGGATCATATCCTCTCACTCTAAATCCATCTGAGAATTTTCTGGCATCCTCTTCTGAACGGTGTGATCCTAACTGGATAGAGTATTTTCCACTATAATCATCACCCTCTGAAGCTGCCACAACTTGGGCCTTTGATGTTTCCATCTCTACCACTGCTTGTTGCCGATCTTTAGCAGCTGGAGCAACTTCTTCTTTTTGCTCAGCTTGTTGAATAATATCATTTTGAGGAATGTTTTTCTTTTCCTCTAGCTTGTTGAACTCGCTCTTGAGGCGCTTATAGGTTGAGTCTAAAACCTTATCTCTATTGGCCTCGAGCTCAACTGTCTTCTTTACCACATCGCCAACCATTTCTTCCTGGCCAGATTTAAGCTCCACCGTTGCCTGATCCTGGGCCGTAAGTCCTGTTTGGGAATAAGAGAAATTCTTTCCAATTTTCACACCCATCACAAAACTTGTAACTGCGATTAAAATGAGAAAAGTAAAAAGAAGTGCTACTTCGTTTCTGTTAAATACATAAAGTTTTTGTTGTTTTTCCATACCTTATTTTAGTCGGCCTTTGAATTTCACGCAACAGTTTGGATTATATACCTTGGTAGTTTTTTTAAACCGATAGATTTATGACTAGTCTTTAATATCCATTAGATAGCTATACTTTCAGGCCGGCATTGAAGATGCAATGAAGAGGGCGATCAACAAAGCTTTAAATGAAAACAGGAAGGAAATAGATGAAGAAGAAAAGTCGCTTAAAACGAAATCCTCAAAGCGGGCAAGGCCTTATGGAGTACATTATTATCTCAAGCCTCGTAGGAATTTTTTGCCTAGTCGCAGTCAAGCAGTTTGGATCAGTAGTCCATAAGCGCATTAGTTCGATGAAACAAAGTATTGTTAAAAGTATCCCTTTGGAAAGTTAATGCTAGAGGAGATCACCATGATTTCCTTTATTGTTTTACTTTGGCTTAGTTGTCACAGTGCACTAAAACTGGGCAAGGATCAGACGGTAAAGACAGAAGAAAATTTTAAGCAACATATTACAGTGCTGAGAGATAGAGAAAATGGAAGCACAACTCTTCTAGGGGCATCAATAACTATGGTTATTTCACTGGTTGCGGTTTATTTTGTTCTCATTTCTAAAGACCGATTTCTGAGGATTAAGGATCGGTCCCACATCTATCTTTGCCAGTACAGCTTCATACAGGAAATGGATAACTACCTAACCGGAATGTATCGCTTTAATCGAGCGATTGAAGTTGCCTATATTGCGAGTAAAACACCTCCAATCACAAGTGAGGGAAAGATTGCGCATAGAGCTGTTCAGATGGCACAAACGGTCTATCACTACTCAAAGATCAAGGTAGTAGCAGAGAATAAGTGGTGCAATCGTAATCAAAAATTGATGCTTACAGCTTCTACCCCCTACATCAGAAATATTATTTTAGTACCAAAGAGAGACGAAATAGGAAGAGCGGTAATGAGGAAAAAGAAGTGGAAAACAGTATTGGTGGGAGACTACATTTTACTTACAAACTCGATTGTGACAGAGCGAGGCATCCTAAAAACACAAACTGTAGAGGAAGTACCTCTCTCATAGGTATCCTCTGGTGCAGTATAATTGCCTCTACAGCACTAATTGGACTATCTACGATTATACACATTCAAAAAGCGAATAATGAACTAATTGAGGAGTTTAACCATGAATGGAAAAGTATCACAAAGTATTCAGCTCCCAAAAGAGATCATTAGAGCTGAAAGGGCAAGATCAAATAAACTGCTTTTGATCGCGATTTTTATTAGTAATTTTTTGCTATATCTCATCATGAGAGATGACTTACCAGATGCAATAACAAAGAAAAAAGCAGTGAGAAAAATGCACTCAGTTATAACTCTAAAAGTTGATAACTACGTTCCGGCCACTATTGAAGAAGATCAGCAAGTTTCACTAATGAAGAAAAATACTATTGTGGCAAGAAACTGTTTCCTCAAAAAGTGTCACGGTGAAAAGTGCACCCTCGAAGTTCCTAGCTCTAAGGTATATGCCCTAATGAGGCACTCTACGACTCCATTTAAGCTTATTCCACATCTGAGCAGGACTAAACAGTTGAGTAAGGAGGTGAAGCGTGAATTTACAATTTAAGGCCCTCGCCATTACTTTCTTAATCTGCACCTACTCAAGGGCAAGTGAAGTTGTGCTCATAACTCATACCAGAGAAATTGGGCCTGCAAACAAAATTGCAAAAATAATTGAGGAGACCAGGAAAATCCCAAAGTCATTTATCACTATCAGAGATACGAAATTGCCATGCCAGAAAGTTAAAGCGAGCATCGTGCACCTGTGTATCAAAAATGGAGAGATGAGACTAGTTAGTATCAATAGAGCTGTAGTGCTCGGAATATTAAAAGAATTTAAAAAGGAATCGTAATAACATGGAGTATAAATACAGAAAGGCCAAAGCAAGTGATGCTTTGGCCAATATAACTGAACGAATAAAGATTCGTAATAGTGCTTACTTGTCCTGGTGGATAGCAAACTTAGGTGTTGTACCTTTGATTTTGTTTGCAGATTTTCTTTTTGAACCAGCTTTCTTAGCTTTGTTTTCTCTTTTTACTCTTGTTACACATGTATTTGAAACCATTTTGTCACTCCTATATCGCGCGTATTTTTTAATTAAAACTCATAACAGCTTAAGATACTTACGCATAAACGCTCCGAATGTCAAAACAATATTGGCCTTTGTCCTGATTTCCCCGGCCCTATGCTACTCATCTCCCCAGAATCACACAAATAAGCAAAATATTATTATTTCTGTGGGGGAGCACCGAGAGATCTCCTGCCCAAAGCTTAAGAGCTATACGGTAACAAATAAGGTGCCCATATCCCATCGTGATAATAGAAAAATGGGTCATCTTTTAGTGAGGGGGAAGAAATCAGGGCATACTCAATTAATTACCTGGGATAACTCTGGCGTAAAGCAGACCTATAACATTTCTGTTCTTCCACGAGGGGCAACGCAAAAAACACTCACTCTAGTTAAGGCGATTCATGAGCTAAATCTCTCAGCGCGTACTAATGGAAATCAAGTGATCGTTGAAGGTACCATTAACAATATATTAACCATAAAAGCATTGCAGCTCTTGAGTAAGAAAAATAAGGATATATTTATCTTTGGCACACAATACTCTCTCTCGTTATCTAACAAAATACGAGAGGTGATCTATGGTGCATTTTTAAAAAAAGGAATCAACTCTGTAACCTGTAAAATTAGGGGCATCACTCCCCTGTGCCATTATGATAACAGTAACCTCAATATCGGCCCAATTATAAAGGCGCTGTCCACAGATCTAGATATTGATTTCATACCTTTTGATAACCCCTCAAGAAGTGACAACTACACTCTTAAATTAAAGCTCGTGCAGCTTGAACGGGTGGATGGGATGGAACTGAATTTTGGTCTATCACAACTCTCAGGAGGAGTAGATGCCATTTTTAACCATGGGCCCATCTCTCTCATAGAGGCCAATCAATTGCTACTGCGTGAACG
>JAGLCH010000199.1 GCA_023146355.1 Bacteriovoracaceae bacterium
CATTTTTCTCAAACAGGTAGGTAAAAAAGTACCGATCACTGCAACTATTACAACAATCGGCATTTAAAAAAAAAAGATTAATTCTTATCTAAAAAAAGTTAAAGGAAAGATCATTTTCGACGAGTCCAACAGAAACATTTCCACCATTCTTGAGTTTGCCAAAAAGAATTTCACGAGACAGAGAACGCTTGATCTCACGATCAATAAAGCGTTCCAGAGGACGAGCGCCCATTTTCGGATCAAAGGCAATATTCGCAATATGTGCTTTAACTTCATCACTGACAGAAAGCGAAATTCCTTTTTCTTCCAGCTTTAACTGTAACTGGTAAAGAAACTTATCTACTATTTGAATTACAATCTCTTGTGGCAATTTTTCAAATTGAATAATGCCATCTAAACGGTTGCGAAACTCAGGGGAAAAGAAGTTCTTAATCGCTTTATCAACCTTAACATTCTTACCTCCATCATCTTCTGAAAGCCCGATAGTACCGGCCTCTTGCTCTTTTGCTCCAGCATTAGTGGTCATAACAAGAATGATATTTCGAAAATTGGTTGCACGCCCTTGAGAGTCAGTTAATGATCCGTGATCCATTACTTGAAGTAGTACGTTGAAGATATCTTTGTGTGCCTTTTCAATCTCATCAAGTAAAAGCACACAATGTGGATTCTTTTTCACAGCATCTGTTAATTTCCCACCCTGATCATGACCAACATACCCAGGAGGAGCACCAATCAATTTAGCAACTGAATGCTTTTCCATGTACTCAGACATATCGAAACGTTCAAAGTGTATGCCTAGATTTAATGCCAATTGCTTTGCTAATTCAGTCTTTCCAACACCTGTAGGACCAGCAAAGATAAAACTTCCCATTGGACGCTCATCATTCCCAAGACCGGATCTAGAGAGGAGTATGGAGTCACAGACCTTATTAATCGCATCACTCTGACCAAATAATAAAAGCTTTAAATTATCACGAAGAGACCCAAGTTGATCGAGTTCATTTGAGGCAACTGAGACTCTTGGAACTTTTGCAATCAGTGAAATTACTTCTTCTAAAATATCAGATGTAATCTCATGGTTTTTCTCTGACTTAGGAAGAAGCTGAATTGATGCTCCGGCCTCATCTATGATATCGATTGCCTTATCTGGAAGTTTTCGATCTGTAATATACTTGTTGGCAAGCTTCACAGAGGACTCCAAAATTTCATCTGAAAAAGTAACACCGTGATATTCTTCGAACTTGGGTCTTAGACCCTTTAATATTCTTACAGAATCGTCAAAACTTGGCTCTTCAACATCTATTTTCTGAAATCTACGGGAGAATGCATGGTCTTTTTCAATAAACTTTCTAAATTCTTCATGGGTGGTACTCCCCATGCAGCGGATTCTCCCATCACTGAGCACAGGCTTTAAAATATTTGAAGCATCCATACTTCCACTACCCGTTGCTCCGGCACCCATAACAGTATGAAGTTCATCAATGAAGAGAATTGGTATTGCACCATTCTCTTGAAGAGACTCCAGCTCCTTAATAACGGACTTGAGTCGGCCTTCAAAATCACCTCTATATTTAGCACCGGCAAGGAGTGAGGCCATATCTAAACCATATATAGTGGCATTTGAAATAACAGAAGGAACCTTACCCTGAACAATTTTCTGAGCAAGACCTTCTGCAAGAGCTGTCTTACCAACACCAGATTCTCCTACAATAAGCGGATTATTCTTTCTTCTACGACATAGTATTTGAACAAGTCTCTTTAACTCATCTTCGCGTCCAATGAGAGGATCAATTTTTCCCTCCTGGGCCATGAGGTTTAAGTTAATAGCATATTCCTCGAGTGGACTATTTTTCTTCTTAGAAGGAGCCCCCCCCTCTTCTTCCATCAGCTCCTCTTCATCATCAGTAAGAGGACGATCAGATCCATGAGCAAGGGCCTTAATTACCTGAAGCCGATCGACTCCTTGAAGCTCGAGAACATAAATAGCAAAACTCTCCTCCTCATGAAACATTGACGCCAAAAGGTTTACGCCTTTGATTTGGTCTTTGCCAGAGGATTGCACGTGAATTGCGGCACGTTGAAGAACTCTCCGCAGTGCCATAGACAGGTCAGGCTGGTAAAAAATCCCTTCTCCTGATGCTAGTCTCCTAATTTCAGGGTCAGCAAACTGCTCTTCACCTAACTCGTCTATCTGCTCATCATTTAAAATAGAGAAATTTTCATCGTCGAGGAGAAATTCCTCTAGTGACTCACGAATAGTGTCCAAATCGGCATCACATTCCTCTAATACTTCACAAACCTTTGAGTCCTCAAGTAAAACAGTAAGAATTCCCTCTAAGGTTAAAAACTCATGACTCAGTTCATTTGCTTTTTTCACTGCCCTATTGAACAGGATATCTAGCTTCTTACTCATCATCATGATTCGGCCTCTATTGAACATCGCAAGGGATGTCCTTCACTTTCTGCTGCCTTAATAACTTTATCTGCCTTTGATTCTGCAATCTCGTGGGTATAAAGCCCAACCATGGCCTGTCCATTAGTATGAACCCCCAACATAATTGCTTCAGACTCCTGAGATGTTTTTCCAAAGAACTTCTTTAGAACATAGGTAACAAACTCCATTGTGGTGTAATCATCATTATGCATGATAACCATATAAAGTTTGGGTCTTCTGACTTCGGCCCGAGTGAGGGTTTGAATTCCCCCTTCCTCTTCATAGTCTTTGTTGTGATCAGTCATTAATACTCCAGAATAATATTAAATTGCACTACGGATAGATTACATCCATTAATAAGCGATGAAAATAGATTGAAGGCCAGGTTACAGCAAAGATTTGATACGTGCCTTATGCTTTAAAAACATCTTACTGTACCTACTATAGTCCAGTTCAGAGATGTCTCCTTTTTGATGTGATATTTCAAGTTGCTCTAACGATTTTGCAATAACCATTAACGTTTTTGAAGACGAGACCTTAAAGTAATCCCTCTTAACTTTATTATCCATTAACTGAATAAGTGCGTACTCTGCGAGCTTTCGATCAACATCATCTGGAAGAAGTCGAAGAGGACTTGCGGTTACGACAGATAGAGCTGAAGACATCTTGAAGTCGGAGATGTCTAAAAACTTATTACGTATTACTATATCGTAATATCCTTTATCCTCGTTTGGAAGGGCATTAAAATCCCTTGCTAACTTATCCCCTGCGATTCTAACAACATTTGAATTGCGATGAATCATTTCAAGAGACCATGTACTTACATCAATTAATTTTTCCGTGAAGTTTAGGTGATCGATTACAGTTAATTTACGTTTTTTTCTTAACTCAGATACATCTTTATAAAGGAGCAGAGAACGAAAGGTTGTCCCTAGAATTATTCCACTAGGAGTAAATGGAGACTTCGTAAAAATCTGCTCAAATAGATCGTTAAGGCATTGAGGTTTCTCAGTGTCACCACAGTAGGAGGGCCTCTTTCCAGAAAAGTCCTGTTTTATTAAATTGATACGGCAAGTATCTTCAAATGATTCCACAGCATATTGAGTAGGAAGGGGAAACTTACCTAAGAAGAAACTATAGAATGACTGCCCGACCCCAGTCTGAAGGATTCCTCCAAGAGTTGTACTACAATTACCATAGTGATGATAAAATTTATTAACACCTGAAAAGTTCATCATTAGAGTATCTGTAAGAAGAAGTCCCCCAATAATAAAAAACTGAACGCTGTAGTGAAGGATTGAAATATATCGCTTCTTAAAGCGGTGAATTAGAAGAAGATAGGCAAATGGGAGCGAAAGAGTTGCCGAAACAAGAAAGAGAAGTAGAGAAGCGTACCAAAGAACTTCAGAGTCAGTAAAAACCACTCGACTCAGGATATCCCCGGCCAAAAAAATTAAGGGAGCGAGGATTAAGAAGAATCCATAGCCAAAAAATCTAAACGATCGTACCCATAAAGGTCTTTTGGTTCTTTCAAAATTCTTAAACACTTCTATACTCCCTGAAAACAGAGTCCTCACTTTTCAGAGAAGACTCATTCGCTCTAAATATTTATGCTGCGTATTTTTTATGCAATGGACGTTGATCGAAGTCAACATCCTGCCACTTTTTATGTATCTTGTTCTTGATTTTACCATGGTGCTTCTGAAGCTGACGTTCCATTTTATCAGCGACATAGTCGAAACACTTGTACATGTTCTCGCCAGTTGTCTTCGCGTGATAATCCTTTCCTTGATCGTGGACATAAACTTCCACATGATAGTCATTTCCATCTTTTTCACAAACCCATTTAACTTGGGGATGCTTCATGAAAAACTTAGCAAAGCTCTCAGTCTTTTGATACACCTTCTCATCTGTAGACTCTGATCGTTTTGCATTTCTAAAAAAAATTTGAACTTTCATTAACGTACCACCTTTTTGTTTCAAACATTTCTAAAACGGATTAATTCTTACTCTCGAATCAGTGGCAAACTTGTCCTCCTAAAGACTATTTAACTTTTCGTTTACTGGATGAGAGAATTCCCAAAATCTCTCTGTACTTAGCGACTGTTCTTCTGGCCACCTTAATGTCATCCTTAGAAAGCAGTTCTGCCAGCTTCTGGTCAGAAAGAGGCCTCTTAGGATTTTCACTGGCCACAATTGCCTTGATCTTAAGCTTCAATACCTCCCCAGATACATCCACCCCACCATCTTTTCCTCCAACTCCCGCATTGAAGAAATATTTAAGTTCAAACATACCGATTGGGGTATGCATATACTTATTGGTGGTGACTCGAGACACAGTCGACTCGTGCATTTCAATTTCTTGGGCAACATCTTTTAAAATCATCGGTTTTAAGTGCTCAGGTCCCTTCTTGAAAAACATTTGCTGCTTTGCAAGTATGGCCTTAGCAACTTTTTCGATTGTCCGCTGCCTATTTTGGATAGACTTGATCAACCACATTGCCGACCGAACTCTCTCCTCAACGTAGCCCTTTGCTTCCTTATCTCCTGTTACCTCAGAGTTCTGCAACATCTGCTGATAAATTTTAGAGATACGAAGGCGTGGAACTCCATCATCATTAACCTTAACTAAAAACTCTCCCGCAACCTCATATATGTAAATATCTGGAGTAACATAGTGGGTTTCAGCAGGGGCCACAAGGCGACCCGGCTTTGGATGAAAATTTTGAAGTAGTAAAGCTGTCTGCTTTACTACTTCCTCATCTACTCCTGTGGAAGAGCAAATTTTCTTATAATCTCTCCGTTGTAGATCTTCTAAATGATTCGTTATTAATTTCTCAAGTAGTGGAGACCTCTCATCAGCAATTCTGGCCTGGGCAAGTAAACACTCCTGAAGATTCTGTGCTCCACATCCAACAGGGTCGAGCTCCTGAACCATATGAAGGACATCAAAAGCAAGTTCACGATCAACACCTGAATCAGCAATGATCTCTTCAAAAGGAATATCTAGATAACCATCATCATTAATATTGTAGACTACACGGCTTGCGACTTTCCATTCTTCTTCATCGAGTTCTGCCATCTTGAGCTGCCAATCAAGGTGATCGGCAAGGCTCATTTCCTGAGAAATAACATTTTCATAGTTCATCTGATCATCAGAATCTCTACTCACCATGGAGGGAGCAGTTGAAGACGTATTATTGTAATCCTCAATATAACTTTTGAGGTCAAAGTCATCTCTCTCAACTATAGGCTTCTCATCAAAACTTTCTGCTGATGCCTCTTGATTTTGATCACTTAAACGCTCTTCTTTATAATCAACCTCCGACTTAACCTTCTCATCTCCTGCTCCACCTAACTCTTCAAGCATAGGGTTTTCCATCATCTCCTCAGAGATAGCGCTGGTCATTTCCATGTGAGTCAGAGTCAAGAGTTTGATCGCCTGCTGAAGCTGAGGCGTCATGGTTAAGGTTTGAGTCTGCTTTAAACTTTGATTGAGCTTAATCGCCATAACTATTCCAATTACATCCTGAATTCTTCACCGAGATAGTACTTACGTGCTTTCTCGTCGTTGATAATTTCATCGGGCGTACCAGAGACCAAGATTTCACCACTATTCATTATGTAGCCTCGGTCAACAATCCCCAAGGTTTCTCTAACGTTGTGATCAGTAATGAGTACACCAATATTTCGGCCTTTTAATCCTGTAATAATTGACTGAATATCATTAACCGCAAGAGGGTCAACACCTGCAAAGGGTTCATCAAGTAAGATGAACTTGGGTTCAAGGGCAAGGGCACGAGCTATTTCAACTCTTCGCCTTTCACCACCGGAAAGAGCTCCACCTTTAGAATTCCGAATATGAGAAAGACCGAAGTCTTTAATTAAGGAATTTAAAAGAGTGATTTTTTTCGCCTTTGGCAGGTCTCTGTTTTCAAGTACCGCGTAAATATTGGCCTCAACTGTAAGGTCTCTAAAAATGGATGCTTCCTGAGGAAGATATCCAATACCTTGAAGTGCCCGCTTATGAATAGGATCTTTTGTAACATCAACACCAGAAAGGTTAATATCCCCCTCATCTGGTTTTACAAGTCCTACCATCATATAAAAGCTAGTTGTTTTACCTGCACCATTGGGTCCCAAAAGGCCCACAATCTCGCCTTGCTCTACGCGAACACCAACGCCTTTAACGACAGTTCTGCCACCATAGGTTTTTTTTAAATTTTTTGCTTCTAAGAATGCAACCATTTATTTTCCGTTACTTTTTACTCTAAAATTTGAGCTAGCATCATCTACTTCGATAACAGAGTTATCCTCATGTAAAATAATCTTATTACCTCGAATAACATCGCTTTCTTGGTAGACCTTAGGGTATCCAGTCAGGATAATCATTGATTCCTTCATTAGGCCCTCTAGATCTTCTGCGTATGCTCTCCTAATAATGACTTTTCCATCAGTTGTAACAACTCGTTCTCTTACTTTCACATCGGAACGGAGAGAAAAATACTTGAGCTTTTTGTTATAGTT
>JAGLCH010000002.1 GCA_023146355.1 Bacteriovoracaceae bacterium
CTTATTTCCGGTCAATGATAAAAGATAGATATGATCATGAAGTGATAAATGCTTTAATGCTTGATCATGAAATTTACCAAGTACTTTAGTATCACCTAAATGTTTTTGAACAACATATTTAAGAAAAGGTTTAATTGCGACAGATCTTTGGTCAGATAGATCAGTTAAGTGCTTCCAAATCGAGATACTCTTTTTCTCACAATTTTCAAACACCCTTTGGAGTACTTTCAAATCACCATTATTAATTAATCGAGATAAGTACACCTCATTGCCATCCTCTACAAATTTATTTAGTAAATCCAACAATTGTTCAGACTCTGGGACTACTTTTTGCATCAGAAGGATGTACGTTTCAGCAAGTTGATCATCAGATATAGATATAGATATAGTATTGAGATACTTACGAAGTGCATTTCTATCAAAACTTTCAAGGTGATGAAGCAGAAAAGTGAGTACTTGGTGCATACTTTCATCAGACAATGCTAGTTTTTCAAAACTGTCGAGCAAGTCTGTTATTCGTTTTTGTTCAGACAAAACCTGCAATGCATCAGAAAATAAAGTGCTCGATCTACGATCTAAAATGCCCAATAGGAGAACAATATCATCACTGCTTAGCTTAGAGGTAAATTTATTAAGATAATTATGAAAGCTTACTCTATCAAATAGCACTACTAACTTCGGGATATCCTGGGTAGAGCACACCTCTATCAATTTATCCTTTAAAGAGTCTATGTTATTTTTGTGAACTCCATCAGCAGCGACTAGATCAACAAGCCCTTTAATGACCTTGCTATCTGACTTATCTAAAAACGGTAAAATCAAGTCGTTTGGAATCTCGACACCAGAGAAAATAAGGTGCTTTAAGTAAGTGTTAACCTTGCCCTCATCAAGGTAATGTCCGATGAGCTTTAGTCTATCTAAGTCTCTCCTTGTTATCAAAAGATCGAGAAATAAATGACTCCCATTCTCAGCAAGCACATGCGCTGACAAGCTGTCGAGATGTGTCTTATGGTATGAAAAAAAAGCGGCCTCATCATAAAATCTTATTTTGTTAAATTCTAAAATAAGAATACGGTTCCAGCGCTCAACCCTGGCCTTGAAGATGTGTCTAAAGGACTTAATATCTTTTTCGTTATTGATTAACCATTGGAGCAATACATTAAGCTCATTATATTCTGGATCATCACTTGTTGAGTTCAGAATCTCCTCAACAGATTGCTGGGTATATCTTGAGTCCAAATACGTCTTAGAGATTTCAGCACAGTATGTCAAAAAAAGACTATCCTTCTCACATCTTTGCTCAAAGCAATTCACAAAATGCTTTGTCTTGTCGATACTAGAAGTTTCAAGGTCTAACTCATTTTGGCAAATCTCAACGTTGCCGCTATTTTCAATAACACAACTGAAAAAGCTTATGGCTTCACAGCTAGCTGAACCATCTGCTTGTGCAATTGCAGTAAAGGACATTCCTAAGAATATAAAGGCACACAGGTGTGCCGTAAGCCTCACTAAATACATAAACCCTCCATTAAGAATATCTGAATAGCATGCCTCAATACATAAGTAAAAGCTCTCTTGAAATGTTTTCATGCTAATTGAATTCAGTTTGTGATATGCGCAAGAACTATGGTATTAAAATATAAATTTAACAACCATAGGAATAACAATGAGTAGATTCATTATTTCTCTTCTAGCCTTTCTCCTGATATTGCCAGCTTGGTCTATGGAAAAGGCCACATACATGGACACATATGATGCTGGAAGGAACCATATAGCGCTCCCACAAGTGTCAACTGAAGCAGTGTATGACAATTTTACAGGTCAATTTTCGACAAAGCTACCAATCAAACTCCACAGCTTAAACCCAGCTCTAAGAAAGTCACTTGACCTCCAATATATCTCTTCAGATTACTCCAATAACGGTTATGGAATTGGGTTTAGACTCAGCATTCCCCAGATTATCCCTAACCCGTTTCCCGTTAGAACTGACTATATATTTGATAGCGGTAATTCTAGAAATGAAATAGCATCAACACCAGATGGTTTTAGAGAAGTTGAATTAAAACATTTTGCTAAGTTTGAGAAACGTAATAACAAGACAATAATGACCTATCCTAGTGGAAAGGTAATGGAGTTTGATCTTGCTACAGGTCACATCCTAAAAGAAGTTGATACATTCTCAAACGCATGGATAAAATATAAATGGAAAGAAGGGCACCTAAAGCAGGTATCTCTGTACAATGGACTTTCTCTCAATTTCACTTATGCAACATGTAAAACCCCAGCAGATAAGACATGGATAGCTAGACGACTCAGAGAGCAGGTTAAGAATAAGGTCCTAACCAAGTCAGATCAATGTCTACAGTCCATTGAATACTCCGACAAAAGTGTACTTTCTTTTAGCTACGATGATGTATATCTAAAGAAAGTATTCTGGAAGAATAGTGAAGATAAGCCCCTATTCATAGCAGAGTATTCTGACGAACACCAAATCCATAATGTTGAAAAAAGATCTCCCATCTATGGGGTTCCATCAGATGACTCCGTTGCCCTAAGCTTAGGCAAGGAGGGAATTAGATTTAGCTCCAGAAGAGAGATTCTTGGTCGTTTTGGGGTTGTACCAAACAGTGAGTCTGTCTCCTTTAGCGACGATAAAATCGTTGGTACAGTTCAAGCAGCAGATTTCAACAATGATGGTTTAACTGACCTTATAGTCTCGTCCATGACCCACACTGGTGGCTCACTTGATGATAGCATCACACACGTTCTAAATTTTGGAGAAAAGATTACAGCAACTCCTATGTGGAGGAGTGAAAGGATAAGGGTATACACAGGAAAACTGAATGCAAATAAAGATAACCTTGATTTCAGCATTAGTCAGAATTTCACTCTACCAAAAATCTTTATAAACATACATGCAGTTTGTGTTGAGTACATCGATCTACACAATTGGCCTGCTAGAAAAACCTGTTCAAATGCGGACTGGAAGCACAAAGGAGAATACTTCTATAATGATTGGACATCATGGCAAAGGGAACACTCTAAGTTATTGCTTGGCGATTTTGACAACAATGGAACGCAAGATATTTTGTCCTGTGGAAAAAACAAACTGGTTGCATATAACAATAGTAGCGGTTTCAATATTGTTCCTCACAATATTGACTGCAAGGTCAATTCAATCTCCAGTGACGTAAACCTTGACGGCATAACGGATATTGTTAGTTCAAATGGTGTATTTCTCAACAATGGAAAAACGCATATTTACACAAACAAATATAGCGAGTACTCGAGTATTATAACATTTCTCAGTGACCAACAACGTGTATCAACAATAGACTCTCTCGATTCATGGAATCGACTAGCTCCAGTCTATAAACGCATCAAAGATAAAATACTCGTAGACACTGACCTAGATGGGATCCCAGATATTATCGAGAAGGATGAACTCGTCTATCACGCAACCTATGGTGAAGAAAAGGCAATTGTTCGTTTTAAAAAAGACTCAAGTGATTTTGAAGTCATCCCTGTAAAAAGGCCAAAGCTGATAACAAAGCTCATCAACTGGATAGGAGGGAGCAAGCATATTTTTTACACTTATAAATACAATAATTATATTGTTTCAAAAGTTTTAACCTCAAACGGAAGAGAGCAATACACAGAGGAACTTGAATACGACAGGCCCATGTTCAACCCACTCACAACAAATATCACTGGATATCAATTACTCAAGCAAACGCGCTCTGGCGTAGAGAATGTTGAAGATTCTGAAAAGTATTTTGTTTTTAAGGCAGATATTAATACTGCAGAGCTTCTTAAAAGAGCACCAATTCACGGTCTCCCTTCGGCCATAGCAACATGCAAAAAGGGAGCATGCCCTAAGCTTGCAAAGTACTTTAAGTATCCTGTTGGCAATGCTATTCCATTGGAAGAAGCCCCCAAGATCTCAAAATATTATAGCAGTATCATTGATGCGTCTAGGTTGCCTGAGAACTTTGGAGATGATCAATACTTCATATTTCCATCTAAAACAAAAACACTCAAAATGAAAAAAATTCGTTCAATAGGAGAAACGAAACATTTAGCTTTGATAGAGGATTACATACCTTTAGACTTCACAACACATGGGCCACTACGAACTAAGGCGGTAACTCTAGAGGGAATCAAAATCAATAATGCCCTCTCAGATGATCGCCCCAATAGAACAATGGAAAAAGTAACTACCAGCGAAATAATTAACAATATAGTCCTGCCGGTATCAAGCACAATTAAATATTTCTCAGGAGATAAGGTCCCAGATCAGATTACAAGTTTTGAATATATGGGCAAACCAGGAGATAGTGATTTTAAGGTTACCACACGAACTAAAATCAACAACACAGAAGACAGGAAGTCGCTAAAAGTACATGACAGCTCTGGAAGAGTAAAAAGCACTACATTAGCAACAGGAGCAAAGACATCGTTTCTTTTCAAAGAGTCAGAGAGTACTATAACCGAAAATAAGGAAAAAGTTTCAATTAGTCGCACCTTCTCGCGACATGGAGATCTTCTCAATGAGTCAACCATGGATAAACTCGACCACAAGGCACTAAAACTCCTTATAAAAAGCTATGAGCTGCCAGGACTCCTCAAAGAGCTTCAGTTTAACGACTTCAAATATCAAATTAATTATAAAAAAAATAAAAATAGTATGTCTCAAAACATAGTCCTCTCTGCAGGAAAAAAAATTATTGAGACAAGTACCACTGAGTTTGATGGCAATGGAAAAAAAATATTTCAAAGCACTACGAAAGACGATCAGACATACATCAGCTATAAAGTTAAGCGCAACGCTCTAGGACTACCAATTACCACATATTTTCCACAATATGGAACAAGTGAATTAGAGCGCGACAAAACCTACCTGTACGATCATCTGAACCGTCCCTTAGCAATCAAAAATAATTGGTCAGGCTTGACCAACACTTTCTCATACAAAAACGGATGGACCATCAAGTCACAAAATGGAAACTCAGTCGAAACAATTGACACTGGAGCTGGTGATGTTCCGTTTGGTTCGACACTCCCACTCAGGGGAGTGCTCACTATTGATTCAACAGCAGATAAGATGATCAAAGGGATATATGGTTTTGAAGGGGCATCTACGCTTAAGGTATTTAGAGATGCAACAGGTAATATTCGAGAGGTGCAAAACGCCGATGGAAGACCATTACTTGAGTCATTTTCAACTGCCTTCTCGACAACTCTTTATGGTAATATCCAATATAAATTCAATAAAGAGGGTGCACTGAGCACCATTGTCGACTCACTTAGTGGGACAACAACGTATGACCATGATGCATTCTCTCGCCTATCTTCGAAGCAATATGCTTCGGGTCTGAAAGAGACTGCAACATACAACCTCTACGATACTGTTACCAAAATGACGTACAAATTTGAAGAAAAGGAGCTTTCAACTGCAAGCGAACTTGACGATCAGCAAAGGCCAACAAAGACAACCTACTCATCAAAAAACAATATTTCAGAACTAAAGTATCAATATAAAGGTGATCTCCCTCGCTCTATAATGCCATATATTAGTGCCATAGAACATGACAAGTTTGGTAACCTAAAGACAGTGACCTACTCAAGCGGACTTAACGTAAATTATCAGTTTAATCCACAAGGAGCATTGGAAGCCTTCAGCACACCCAGTCACAGTGAAAGTTACGAAAGAAACAATGATGAACTAATTGTATCAATGACAAGCACCCTATCTCAAACTAAGGATCCTGTAGAAAAGTACTACCGCTACGACAAAGCATACCAATTAGTGGAGTCTCCACGCGGCGTAAAACCAGGACTTGCTCCGCAGCGGAGTACAATATTAAATCTAGAAAATGATAATGAACTCTTCTATGACACAAACAAGAGAGCTCACGATATCCCTGTAAACTCTGGAGTCAAAGAATATGATATTATGTTTGAAGGACTTACAAATGTCGTAGGGCTTAATAACTTTGATGATCACACAATTCAATTTCTTTCCAATAATATACACTTTACAAACAACAAATGGGTTAAATACATATATGTGTCAGCCGTCCTAGTAGGAGCTATTGTAATTGGTGAAAATGAAACAATATTCTACCCTATAGTTACAGATACAAGGGGCAGCGTAAGACTCGTTTACAACAATAGTGGTCACCTTGCCATGATGAAAAATTACACCACTTGGGGAGAGATAGACTTAGGCAAGTCGGAGGTAATTGAAAAAGGAATAGATAGACTCATCATACTTGATTTTGCGAACTTGAAAAGACCCTCTATTAAATTCCCATATCTTTTCTCTAACTCACGAGTATATGTTCCAAGCATCGGAGAATGGACAACTATAGACCCCCTGCTCCTACAATCTCCAGAGGTCTTTGCTTTTGACCGTGTAAAAGAATCAGATGGAATTAGCTATGCAGGGAATGACCCTGTCAATTTTGTTGATCCGAGTGGGTATG
>JAGLCH010000020.1 GCA_023146355.1 Bacteriovoracaceae bacterium
AGGGATGCATTATCAAACTGCTTTTTTAGCTGCCGGTAGTCTATCGTTTGTTCGCTTTTATCTTTTTTATCAAAATTAATTTCAATGGTTTTTTTCTTCTTAGATATCCATGGACCAAAATCTTCATCGCTTCTTGCTTTTTTTTCCTTGGACCAATCATAACTAGTAGTCTCCTGCTCATCCTTACGGTCTCTGGTCTCTCCTGCCATGAGCTCTAATTCTTTTAGTTTTTTCTTTTTTGCAGAATCAAGATTTAGTGTCGTAGCATTACTGGATACTTTCTGGTCAGCGTCGATCGATTGTAGTTCCTCGCTGGGGTTGGTGCCTTCTTTATTGCCTTGCAAGTCAATATCAATTTCAGAGTCTTTTCTTTCTTTTCCACTTTCAAGGTCAAGTCTTGAGTCATCATTCTTTTTCTTATTACTTTCTTCAATTTTAAGCTTGTCAGAGTCTGTTAAGACAACGGATCCCTCTTTGTCTTCTTGCTCATTATCCGATTCATCATCGTCATCATCATGACCTAGTTCCAGGATACTATTTTGCTTCCTCTTCGCAATCTCTTTAGCTTCAGACTCTAGCTTTTTATCGTTTTCATTTTTTCCATAAATGTCTTCATCGAACTCTATTTCTTCAGCAGCGTTTTCATCTTCATCGGCGTCTAACTCAAGAATAGAATTGTTGCTCTTGGACTTTATTTCATTTCTTATGCTTACTTCTTCTGAGGTGTCATCCTTTGATGTTTCTTCGGCCGAATCAAGGTTTAGTATGGCATCAATCTTTTCTGGAGTTTTCTCTGCTGCCTCAATTTGAAGTTCTTCTTTCTTATTTACCTTATAGATATCTGCCTGAGTATCGTCTTCTTCCTCTTCTTTGCTATCTTCTTTTTCATTTCCCAGGATTAGCTCAACATCTTCCTTGACGACAGCGTCTTCTTCACTGATATCAAGTAGCACTTCGGCACGATGTTTTATAAGCTCATCTTCAAGAGAGGTGCCCTCATTCTCATCGCTGTCATCAACTTGTGACTCTTCTGTTTTGAGGTTAAGTTCTACTTCTTCCTTCGATAATCCGTCTCCCACTGCTTGTAGATCTAACGATGTCTCCTCATTAGTCTCTTTTTTTGTATCAGAGTGAGTGTCGACTTCATCTATTGTTATTTCTTCTGTTTCTTTCTTTTCAAAGTCCATTGCGAAGTCAGAGTTATCTAGGAGATGAACTTCATCTCCTAGGGCATCTTCTTCGTTTTCACTTTTTTCTTTCGGCGTGGCCTCATCTTCGGTCACTTCAAGATCAATTTTTTCTTCCTGAGTTGACTTATAGTATGTCTCGATATGATCTACTTCTGGTTTTAGTTCCTCTTCCACTTCTTCTTGGTTTTCAATTTCAATCTCTAGTGGGGCCATTACATCTTTCTTTAAATCACTGGCCAGATCAAGCAGATTAATCTCTTCCGTTGGGGCCTCATCTTCTGACTGAATATCTAATGTTACTTCTTTGTTGTCTGTTTTTTCATCCTCTTCAGTCTCTTCTTCAAATATTATCCCTTTTTCTACTCGCTGCTTTTGATCGGTAGCTTGAGACGTCTCTTCATCTGATGAGAAAACCTGTTCTTCTTTTTCCTCTTCCTTGTTTGTAATAACAGGAAGAGATTTGAGAAGAAGACTTACTTTATAAATGAGGGACTTTGGATTGACAGGCTCTTTAAGATACTCCGTTAACCCAAACTTTTGAAGCTTATGTATGATTTTGTGGGGCAGCTCCTTCTCAGACAAAAGAAGAACCTTTGAGCTATTCCTTTTAAGTGCTTGTTTATTCTGCTGAAGCATCTGTGCACATTTTTTTGGTGATGATGCTAATATTACACAAGGGCCTAGTGTGGGAATCAACTGAGCGGCCTCATTTAATACATCTACTTCATAAATATCAATAGCTTCTTCTTCGTGAGTTTCCTGTACTAGTTCGAGGTACTTCTTAAGGGAAGATGAGAGAGGATATAAAAAAATAATTGGTCTGTTTTCTGTCATATGTAAACTTATCGTCTTTTTTTAAAAAACCATTACGTCCCTTAATTTCCCTTACTAACTTCACCATGATTATGTAAATTGAGTGTTTTTTTGTTAAGAGATGTAGTGGGTAGGGTTACAAAAACTAACTTTTTCCTTAAGTTTTTCTAAAGTCTGACCGAGTAGATTGGTGAGTGTTGGTTATACAACTCTCACGAACTTTAACATTCTATCATAGCAGTAAGCTTATTGGACTCATACTAGAAGACGTCCAGCCCCAGTATGGAGCAAAATGATCCAAGGAGGATTAAATGGGCTTACGAATTAATACCAATGTTGCATCACTATCTGCGCAACGAGCACTCGGAAACACAACAAAAGCACAATCATCATCACTTGAGAAACTTTCAAGTGGTTCAAGAATTGTGAAAGCTGCTGATGATGCTGCTGGACTTGCGATCTCTGAAAAGATGAAGGCCGCGATTCGTGGTACAAACCAAGCAGAAAGAAATGCAAATGACGGTATTTCAATGATTCAAACTGCAGAGGGTGGACTTAACGAAGTTTCAAATATTCTTATTCGTCTTAGAGAACTATCCGTACAGTCTGCTTCTGACACTGTTGGTGATTCTGAAAGACAATTTACAGACATGGAATATCAAAATCTTAAACAAGAAGTAGAAAGAATCTCATCTGTTACAGAATTCAATGGTAAGAAGCTTCTTAACGGTGAAGGAGATAAGTACGA
>JAGLCH010000200.1 GCA_023146355.1 Bacteriovoracaceae bacterium
TACAATTTGCTGCGCCACAAAGTAAGTGAAGCAATTTTAAAGAGGTACTTTTCGCTATCATATCGATGATGTTTTACTCTAAGGAATACAAGTCTTCTTAATGTTGTGCTTTTAAGTATTTGGATTTATTCGGAGATTTGGCGCATCTTTATAGATGATTAATATGCTCAAATGTAAAGTGATCGACTTGGTACTGCTTTATTTTTACACTTCTTACTTGATATTCCCTTTGGGATTTCAGTTAATTTTACTTTGGAGGTAAAAATGAAAAAAATGTTAATCGCAGCACTACTAGTTACTTCAGCATCTTCATTCGCAGCACAGTATGGGACTGCTGGGTGTGGACTTGGATCTATTGTTATTGGTGATAAGCCTGGTTTTATGCAAGTTTCTGCTGCAACTACAAATGGTACATCAGGTAGCCAAACTTTTGGCATAACATCTGGAACATCTAACTGTGCATCTGGAGCATCAGGAAATACAGCAGCATTCATTCAAGCTAATAAAGCATCTCTTGCAAATGATATTGCTAGAGGGACAGGAGAGACTCTTAATTCTCTTACAGCAATGTACGGATGTGATGATAAGCAGATTGGTAAAGTTCTTCAGCAGAACTACAATACAATTTTTCCATCATCAACTACACCTGCTTCAAAAATTGATAGCAGCATTTCTGGTTACATGAATTCTTGCAAAATTAAAGGCTAGTTCTTTTATGGCCCCCTTTATATAAGGGGGCCTGTATTACTCACTCTTGCAGAGATATAATGAAAATGTACTTGATGGGCCTCTCTATTATTCTTTCTTCTCTTCTCACTTTCACTCCACTTCTTGCTGCTAGTGAAAGTTATATTGATAAGGCAATTAAGTTAAAGCTTTGGGAAGATAAGCACTGGGGACGGTTGCTCCACTATAAAGAAAACTCAATACTATCCACAACTAGCCAAGCTGATGGAGAGAGCTTTTTCCTTTCAAAAAACGGAAAAGAAAGTAAAAAGGCCGAGCTTTTCGCCACAATCAGAGGGGTTCTAAATTCTTCGCTTGCCGATGATAATACCCATCCCATTTGCAGATTTCCTGCACGCTTTTTATGGCTAAGTAAGAAACTTAAAATTAATAATGTCGCACCTTCTGTAAAATGTTCTGATTATAAACGTTTTGTGGCCACTCATGATGCGCAGTCTGCATCTGTTGTATTTTCATCTTATCATCTCGATTCGCCTGCTTCGGCATATGGCCATACGCTACTTCGGCTCAATAAGGGGAACCACCCTCTTACAGGAAAGCACCACGAGCTTCTAGATTATGGTATTAACTACGCTGCAAATACCACAACAGATAATGCCTTTGTCTACTCCATCCTTGGGCTGATCGGTGGCTTCAAGGGGACATTTGCTTCAGTACCTTACTTTTACAAAATTCGTGAATACAATGATTTTGAATCTAGAGACTTGTGGTCGTATAACTTAAAAATGAATCCTGATGAGCTTAATATGCTTGTTGCCCATATATGGGAACTGGGAAGTACATATTTTGACTATTTCTATTTTAATGAAAACTGCTCTTATCATATTTTATCTCTACTAGAGGCCGTAAACCCTAATTGGAATCTTCTCGAAACTCTACCTTTTTGGGTTGTACCATCGGAGTCAATTAAGTCATTTTATAATGTTGAGGGATTAGTCGAGAGCATTGATTTTCGGCCGAGTCTTAGGCGACGTCTTCGCTCTGCTTCATCTCAGTTATCAGCTGACGAGTTAGCTAGGGTTTTAAGATTAGATGGCGAAAGAAATTTTGATGCACTTAAAGTTGATGCTAGTGAGAGTAATACTAAAATATTAGATGCTCTAATAGATTATGTAGATTATCGCTATGTTCATCATGTTCTGACAGAAAAAGGAAAGCACTATCTTTGGAAAAATAAAGTATTGCAAAAAAGAAGTTTATTTCGGGGAAAGGGAATCGATCAAAATATTCCTGCGCCAATGCAGAATGCTCCACACTTGTCCCACTCTCAGCATCGCTTAACGACAGAAGTTGGTAACAACGAAGATGGTAAATTTCAGACGATGTCACTTCGTTTATCATATCATGACCTTCTTGATCCGCGAATTGGTATGCCGCAACTATCTCAGATTGAGATGGTTCGATTCAACTTTCGTTATAGGTACGATAAAAAAGAATTTCTTCTGGATGAGTTTACTGCAATTGAAGTCGAGTCCCTTAATCCGTGGGACAGCTTTTCTAAAAAAATGAGCTTCCGCGCCAAGATTGGAGCAAAAAACTATAACCTAGATAGCTGTAAGGATTGCTTTTCTCCTTCTGTTGAACTTTCCTCTGGTGCTACATTTAAGTTTGGTAATCGAATTAGTGTTATTTCCTCTGTTCTTTTTGATACGCAGATCGCCTACAATACGAAGTTTAATCGAACTGGACTGTACCTAGCAATTGGGCCAACAGTTCGTTCCATTTTTTGGTGGGGAGATTCTGTTGTCACGGAGGCAAGGGGAAGTGTCTATCAATCTCCAACCCAAAAAAATC
>JAGLCH010000201.1 GCA_023146355.1 Bacteriovoracaceae bacterium
CAAGATCGCTAAAATTATCAAAGACCCTTTCAAATTTTGCAGCATCATCAAGGTGAAATTTCACCCCGCTCTTATCTCGCTTTCCATTCATCTTTACTAAGGCCAATGGTTTTCCCCCAAAGAAAATCCCAAGCATCGATCCGGAGTATTTCTTACTCATTTTTGCTAGTTCCTTCTCCTGCTTTTCTGTTACAGAAAACTGCAACCCAACATCTCCTCGAGATGCAGTTTTTACGCTAAACTGATCAACTTCCAAAGGGTTTTGAGATAATAATTTGAGTTTCTTATTTTCAAAAGAGATCCCCTCTCTCTCTTTCCCCTTATTGAGTTTTACTGGATAAAATTCGAGCCCCCTGTCATCAGATGTAGAGACATCAAATTGTCTATGTCTGAAACTACCATAAAGGCGTGAAAAGGATGGACCAACATTGATTAGAGCACTTGCAATTAAAGATAATAAAACAACTTTTGTTTTCATTAAAACTTCTCCATGTAATTCATTAAATAATTAGATTAATTAACAACTATGAAAAAGGCGGTGCCCGAATGGACTCGTAGTTCTGCGGATAGGAAAGAGAGAGAGAACAGTTTGATTCAATGGTTTTTGATCTTTCAGTAAATAACGTAAGTGCATCTCTACTAGAGAGAATTGCGGAATCCGTAAATAATTTTTTGCTATTTAGGGACTTCGATCCCACAAATGAGGAGAAAAGAGAACAAGTACAACCTTTAATTCCCTTTCTGATGTCGCGCTTGTCAGTCCCCTGGGACTGGGCGCTTACTGCAAACGCCATTAAAATCAAAAGAATGTAAAAACGACTACTTACTCTCATACCTACAATATGGGGGCTCAAAAAAACGTGTCAATGGTATGAATCCACAAGATTTGAAAATTTAACTTTCTTTACTCATTATTATTCACTCAAAAGCTGAAAAGGGTAATATATGAGGAGAATTATATGACAAAGACAACAAAGAAATCACTTAACATCGGATTCATTTCCTTTCGCTTTTCAAGCACAGATGGAGTCTCACTTGAAACTTCTAAATGGGCCCAAGTTTTAGAAGGGTTGGGGCACAAGTGTTTTTACTTCGCCGGCGAGTGTGATCGGCCTGAAGAAGTATCCTATGTAGTTGAGCAAGCTAACTTTCATCACCCAAAGATCAAAGAAAAACACCATGAGTTTTGGAGTTCAACTAAGCGAAGCCATGACGACTCCCTCTGGATAAAGAGCAAAACAGAGGTGCTTTATAAAGACGTTAAAGAATTTGCAGAAAAGTACGATATCGACGTTTTTATTCCACAAAATATTTTTTCATATCCTCTGAATATACCGCTTACACTAGCTGTAACTGAATATATCGCTGAAAATAGCTTTCCAACAATTGCTCATAATCATGATTTTTATTGGGAACGAAAAATGTTTTACGTTAACTCTGTGTGGGACTATCTAACGATGGCATTCCCCCCTACTCTTCACTCAATTCATCATGTTGTAATTAACTCTTCCGCCCGCCATCAAATGGCCATAAGAAGAGGAGTACCATCAACACTCATTCCAAATGTTATGAATTTTGAGGAAGCAGCACCTGAACCAGATGACTACTCAAAAGACCTTCGACAGGTACTTGGAATTGGTCCAGATGATAAACTGATTTTACAGCCCACGCGAGTGGTTCAGAGAAAGGGAATTGAGCATGCGATTGAATTAGTCAGCCGAATGCAAAAAAAGGACCCCACAAAAATGGTTCTCGTTATTTCTCATGCTGTGCATGATGACGAAGTAGGCTATGTTGACCGTATTGTGGATTATGCGAAACTTATGTCAGTAGACCTCCGATTTTTCCCAGACCTTTTTGATGAGAAACGAGGAACAGCAAAAGATGGTTCAAAAATCTATAGTTTATGGGATATCTATCCCCACGCTGATTTAATCACCTATCCATCTATTTTTGAAGGCTTTGGAAATGCATTCCTAGAGGCACTACACTTTAAGAAACCAATCGTAGTTAATAACTACAGTATCTATGAAATGGATATAAGAACGAAGGGCTTTAAAGTTGTCTTCTTTGATGACTTCATTACCGAATCAACGGTGGAAGAGTCACTACATTTGATTGAGAATAAAGAGTTAGCAGATGAATGGGCAGAACATAATTATGCACTCGCACTAGAACACTACTCATATACTTATCTTGAAAAAAGATTGAAAGAGTTACTCCAAAAAACACATGGGCTATACTAATAATCGGCCCCATCTGTCATAAGATGGGGCTTTG
>JAGLCH010000202.1 GCA_023146355.1 Bacteriovoracaceae bacterium
TTGTTATTGCTTGGGGATTACTTTTCGCTACTATTTTTACCATGCTCTTTATTCCAAGTTTCATGGCGTGTCTCTTTGAGGCAACGGGGTGGATTAAAAGCAGGGTCTTAAAGGTGAATGCTTTAAAATAGAGTCTAGCAAAAGAACGAACCCCTTCGTGAATCAATTTTGTGTCGCCCATTTTGAACTTTTCTTTGAAGTGGGTGGCGCTTCAGAGTAGGCAGATATTTCTCTCTGTCTTTCCCCAGTAGATATACGGATTCATCTCTTTAAACCATTCATAGGCCCTACGTATCTAATTTATTGTAACTTCAAGTACTTGCAGCTTTATAGACAGTTAGAGCTGCACCTATTTATTGGAATTGCCTTGAAAAAGTTACAGCATAGAGTGAATACACAAGAAATATATAGTAAATGTAAATAATCGATTAAAGCTGTAACGCGATTATCTAATACCAAAGTGGCCGTCCCGGAGAATATGATGTTTTTGAATTTTAAACTTGTATCTTTTATTGCAATATTTTTACTTTCAAGTGCTGCTTTTGCAGGACCTGTCTGGGAAGGTGAAGTTGATAAATGGGAGCTAAATAGAGATAAACAATCTTTCTGCTATCTTGATACAGACGGGATAGTTAAAGGTACCAATGTCGATATTCCGGTAAGGATTGCATCTGTGTCAAAAATCTATACTAGTTATTATGCTATTTCTAAGCTTGGGGCAGATAAGACATTTGAAACAAGGGCTTTTATTAAAGGCAACCAACTCCATATCTCAGGATCTTTTGACCCACTATTTGGATATAGAAAATTATTTTATCTCCTAGATCAGCTTCAACTTCAAGGATACAGCGAATTTAAGACTGTCACGTTTGATAGCAAACTGATAGTAGTGCCAAGCTTACTCAATTACAACGAACTTACAGACTATCCAACCTCAAGAGAAATTTCAAAGCATCTTACTGAATTTTTTAATACGAAAAAGTGGAGCAAGAGAACAACTTTGATGTTCAATAAAATAAAAAGATATAATTTATACCCCGGCATGGAGACAAAATTATCGCAAAAAATTAAAATGAAAGTTGGCTCAGTTTCATTCTCTAAGAATTCACCTTTTCCACTTGAAAGCTCAGATGAAGAATTGAGTATTACATCTGCACCGCTAACGACTTATTTAAAATTTTTGAATGTAACTTCAAATAATGGGCTAGCGGAATTTGTTTTCAGAGCAGCTGGTGATATTAATGATTTTAAACTCTTCACAGAAGATGAATTTGGATTTGATTCCAATAAGATTGTTTTTCATACTGGATCAGGAATGCCAAGGTACATTAATAAAAAAAGAAAAGATAATGTTTCAACATGTGCATATACAGTGCAAGTCCTCAGTAAGCTTGATGATTTGATTGAAGATAGTGGAATTGAACTTCAAGATATAATGGCCGTTGCAGGAGTAGACGCTGGGACCTTTACTAGTAGATTTAATAGTTCAAAATATAGGCGGTTTATGATCGCAAAAACGGGAACTGTAAGGGGAGCATCTGCACTTGCAGGCTACATAAGTACTGATGATTACAAACTACCATTTGGTCTTTTTGAATCAAGCATACATACTTGGAAGGGGAAAGCACTCGAAAACACAATGATATCAGCTCTGATTAATTCATTTGGTGAATTAGATCAAGTTGATTATCTAAAACGCTCAGAATTTTTCTCCATGAGTAAGGCGGCAGAATGGAAATAAAAACATTTTTCACCATGATATTTATTTTTCTATCCCTTAATGCTTATTGCGAATCAAGTATTGATAAGGTCGATAAGCATGGGACAAACGCTTTGTATCGAGCAGCTCAAAAAGGTGAGGTGCAAGTAGTGAAAAAGCTCATAGACAATGGCGCTCAAGTTGAAGTTAGTAAACTAAAGCACTCACCTCTTGTTGCAGCTTCTATGATGGGAAACTATGAAGTGGTAGAAATCCTTTTAAAAAACGGTGCAAAAACTAATCCCAAAGTTAGCAAAACAACATACTTACTAGATGAAATTAAAAATTCTAAAAACATTCGAATGATAACTTTATTTAGAAAATATGGTGCAAAATTTAAA
>JAGLCH010000203.1 GCA_023146355.1 Bacteriovoracaceae bacterium
CACACTATTGAGATTAAAGGTTTGTCATATAGAAATGGTCATAGACCGAAGGAAAGAATTGAATGTAAGAAATAGGTGATATATAAGTTACATCAGGATTGTGGCCGGTACACTTTGGTGCGAATCAGGTGGTACAGTTTGGGTGCGATCGGACAGCAGCAAACAATAATATAAATAACCAAGGCAGCATTAGTATATTTGATATACTAAACAATGATTTTACTTCAGAAGAATTATCACTGTATCTTTATGAGGTTGAGATATTCTTTCAAATTGCTCTATCACAGCTTCCTGAAATATACAGCTATACTCGAAATGTTATCCAATCCCTTTTAAAGCCTGAGGTCGAAATTTATACGGAGTTATGCCATCTAGGTTACGATTCTGATAAAATAATGAACTCTCGATGGAATGAGCTGTTAAAAGAATTTTCAAAAACACTAGCGCAACCATTTTATGATAGTCTCGAGTCAGCTGATCATTCTATTAAAGATGTTATTGTTTCATTTGAAAATATGACATTATCAATAGAGAGAGAGAAAGTTCTCTGGCAGGACTAATACACTGTAAGCTTTAGACCTGTCCCAAAATAATAAAATGCGAGACAACAACAAAGCAGATATCTAACTTATGGAAGACGGCAAACTCCTTCTAAGTCCACAAGGAGTTTGTCGTACAAATCTATATACTTTTTCGACAAACTAGTATTTCCTCCTTGTGCATCATTAAGCTCCTTAATGCAAACGCTTGAAATCTCGGCATTAATTATCAATGACTCTTTGCGATCTGTCCCATGGTTGCCGACCCTACAATATATTTTTTGCTCAAAAGCGACAAAGAAAAATGTTGGCTCTTTACCTACTATGGGCTCTAAATGAATTTCAAGGCCAACTTCATCATTAAATACTATTGATGCTTTTTCGACACCAAGTTTATAAGCAAATTCATTAAGTAAACTTTTACATGAGGAAGGTTCAATCGTTTTGATTTTATTTGCTTTTGAAAAACGCCAAACTTGAATAATATTTGGCAATGCCTCCAGTGCGTGCGAATAACCATTTTTAGCGGACTCGACAACCCACTTCTTACCAATATCTACGTTTGATGGTGCACCAGTAAATTCACCACTGTCATCTATATAGAAAAGGCCCAATTGGAATTCTGCGGCGCTATTACCAAGCCCCGCTGACACTTTCATATATTTAAAAGCATTCTTTTTATCAACTTTAATATCCTTACCATTCGCAAAACCACAGGCAAGAAACCAAGAGAAAACCATTGTGCCATTTTTATCATCATTAAGCATCGCTTCATCAAAAAGACAAAGTAGTTCAGCTGAATTCGAGTTATTTGCTATTTCAGCAAGAACTCTCATTTCTGTCATATTGGGTATATATTTCATTATTCTCTCTCGTATTCGCTAAGAGTAGCGATATGGATTAATAGTTTCGATTGAAGTATCATGCTTTCATGTTCAGTAATTTTGTCATACTACTCAGACCTCAGCATTCGACTGACCTCATTAGAAGTGAAGTCACTTAAGTAACAGTAGTTTTGGCATCCAGAACATCTCCTGTGCTAAGTATGATGTAATTGGAAAAGAACTCGGCCGATCAAATAGAGTCATAACCTAGCCTAGAGATAATTAATAAAAATATTATTTGATATTATGATTTAATTTCAATGACTCATAAGTTTCTTTGACGAGTTCTGTGCCATACTTTCTTTCAAGTCTGCGAACGATAAAGTGCCCTCTTGCCATATCTTGAAAATGGTCAATGAATAGCGTATTTACGATAGCTCCACCTATAGCACCTAAAATAGGAATAGCTTGAGCGGCAGCTTTCTCGCTTATGACGACCCCGAATCGCTCGGCGATTTTAGAAACCAGGCGTATTAGTACTGGAGCTGAGACTTCCACCGCTCCACCTTTTGCGATATATGCAGCTGCTTCACTAACAGTCTTTGCAAGAACCGTTCTTATTGCAAAATAACTCGATTCGGATGCATCATCACTTGTAGAGGGGCCACCAAAAGCAAAGACTTCAAGACATGAAATTTTTGTTTCGACAGAGTCAATATTTTCACCCTCACTTCTTGCAATTTCAACAATTGAGCGCAACATGATTACTGTAGAAACAGGCATTTCAATTGCTAAAGCTGGAAGCCCGAATGCTCCACCTCCTGCGCCAGCTATTGCGACAGCAGCTTTGTGGAGTATCTCTGATGCGATGGAATCTGATTTACTATCAACGGATTTAACCGCAAAATTAACTCCTGCGGTTAAAGACTTGTTAGAGATTTCGCCAATTTTATCTTTCCAATTTTTAGGCAAGTACTCAATTCCTTTTTCAATTGGTCCCCCAATTAAATCAGTTAATTTAATTAATATCCCTGGGTATTCTAATAAACACATCGCTCGTTCTAGATTATCTAAATCATTACCACTTATAATCATAACTACACCTAACTCAACGTTTCTGCGATTTCTAAATACTATTTAAATAACGCTGTTTATCTTTTTCATCAAAGTGTCTAAATATTGGCTTTACAGCAACAAAGTCAACGACAGTAGCACCACTTAGCATGAGTGCACCAGATGCCATTCCTCCCCCTCTTATGAACAAACTAATGTATGCCAATAAAAAATGGGGAAAATACGCTAATTTATCAAGCGGCTTTACTTGCAACTAATTGATAAAATTTATCGTAAACACTAAATATTTCATCAAGTTCGTCTATATCTCGTGGAAAAAGTAGATCCCACTGTAATGTCGAATGCAAAACCTTAACGCCAAATGAAGTCATGAAATCATTAAATTTGGG
>JAGLCH010000204.1 GCA_023146355.1 Bacteriovoracaceae bacterium
TCAATTGGGGGCTTTTTTTTACCTATTCAATTACAAAACTAAGCTGAAAACATGGGAACTCTATCATGCACGGTAATGAAGCAGTTCTGCTACTCGCGTTTATTTATCTGTCTTTTAGTGCTTCCAAAATACATCCCGTAGCTGCCTATCTTTTTAAGGCCAATCCCCTCATAAACTTTTTGGGCCGAAATATTCTCTGTACCTGTGAAGAGGATGATTGTACTTAGGTTCAATTTTGTTATGCAGTCATATACTAGTTTTTTCATACACTTCTTTGAAAAGCCTTTTAGTCGATGTCGTTTGGGAGTGAAGACGCCACCGACTTGAGCAATATCCTTATAGACTGCATTCAGTGAGCACATAGATACAATTTCCTCTCTGTCCTTGTAGCACCAGATATGACCATCACAAACCCTTTGTTCAAAAGTTTTGAGACGTTGTTCATCGGAAGAAATGTCCTCAAGGCCTTGTTCAAGATAAAAACTCTTACTAAGCTCAGTATAGGTAGAAAACTTGTCTAAGGGATAAACCATGGCACCTGAAACATCAGCGCAGCTATCGGCTAAATTCATGCGATATAAGATTTCATTGCTGGTGAAAGTCTCAACTAAGGTGTCATTCTTTGACTTAATCAAGTGCCAAAAGAACTTGGACCTAGAATTTTCCCCTAGGACGCCTGTGATTTCTATTTCTTCAGTTTCGTATAAGTAATTCAAAATATCCATCTCAATAACTTCCTTATCAAGCGAGAAAAGTAAATTACCTCTTTTTGCTAAGACAAATATACCTACTATTTTACCTTCATTAATTACAATATTAAAATCTCCAGAATTGTGATCTCCTGTTTTACGAGGTCCGATCTTACTGAGGTTTTGAAGTAAAAACATTGAATATTCTACATGTTGATTCAAATAAGTGAATGCCTCTGACAAGAACTTATTATCTAGATATATAATCTTCATCTGATGGCATTTCCAAGAAGGCAGAATTTGTTATCTCCAGTAAAATGGAATCTCTAAAAACACCACGAACTAAAAGATCAGACTCTAAAATGCCGACCTTTCTCATCGATACCTTTTTCAGGACTGTTACTGAACCTATGTTTTCAGGAGAAACTGTTGCCGAAATTTTATTCAGATGCAGCTGATTAAACCCAAACTTCAATAAAGCGCGTGTGGCCTCAGTAGCATATCCTTGCCCCCATTTGCTGTATTTAACCCAATATCCAATCTCAGCTTTTTTATTTATTGTATCTTTTACTCTGATAGCGATTGTTCCAACAAATGCATTTGTTGACCTCTCGATGATTGCCATTTCATAATTATGGCGTGGAAAAGAGGACTGCTGAGCAATACAACAATTTAAATAGTTGAGAGTATCCTCCTTTGAATTTGGTCCCCATACCTGATATTGGTAAATTTTTGGCTCTTGAACAAGCTCATGCACTATTTCATAGTCACTTGCTAAGAGATCGCGAATAACGAACCTCTCTGTCTCAAATATCATCTTCTTCTCCATTTGCTGAATTCAGCTTTACGATTAAGGTCTTAACGTCTGGATTAAAGTTGCGCTTCCATTTGTTACAGTAACTTTTGCAAAAGCCCCATTAATAATCGTCATTTGTGGTGGACAGTGCCCAATATCTGCATCGAGTATTACAGGGTATGCTACATCCTTGAATACTTTTTTTATACAATCTTCATAAGGAAAAACCCTATCTTCAGGCCCATTGTTTCGTCCAAAAATAACTCCATTGAGATTTTCTAGCCACCCTGCAAGCTTAAATTTCATCAAGATTCTATAAAGATTCTTTGGACTTTGTTCGGAGTTTTCAAAGTACAAAATAAGGCCATCATTTAAGGTGTACGTTTCTTTGAACAGTAATAAGTCTCCGAATTTCGTCCCGCAGAGTTCACTGATCACATCGATACATCCGCCTATAATTCGTCCTTCAAATTCGATAGTATGAGAACTTAAAATTTTCCATTTAGTATCTTTGGTCAAATTGAATTTAGTTGATATATTTTCACGGAAAGGTACAAATTCCTCTTGCCATGAGAGGCCACTATCTTGCTTGAAGGCACCCTCTATTTCTAATGATAAGTATTCTCTAGATCTTGAGGTTAAAAGATCTTGACCATCAATAGAGTCCATGAAGTTTGTACCATGAGCCGTTGCAATTCCAGTCACTGATGTTATAGCAAATAAAAGGGTCGAAATATCAGAATATCCCTGCAGCCAAGTTGGGCTTATTGCCAGTGAATCAAAGTCAATATGCTCTAAGATATCAATCAAGAACTCCCCTCCCCATGGAGGGTGTATTAAGTCGATTCTAGGATCATTCCACATAGTCATGAAGTCATCTGCTCTATCAAGTGAAGTCCCACTCACAAAAATATTATCTTCTCTAAGACACTTTCCCTCTATGACCTTAATACCTCGCTGAGCATGTTGCTTAGTCAATAATTCAAGTCTATTGATTAGTGCTTTCTCTCCAAGGCCACTAGATGGAGCAGTCACCCCTATGGTAAGAACATCATTGTTTACCTTAGGATAAGTTATTCTTTTCTTCACGCAATATCTCCCAGGACTTAGGCCCCAAATTCTGAATTTAACTAAGCGACATGTAATAAGTTTGGCATCCACATAGTGACCCCATTTTTT
>JAGLCH010000205.1 GCA_023146355.1 Bacteriovoracaceae bacterium
GGAACATGGCCCTGTGCTAAGAAAATGATGAAGTTAAGCCGCAATATTAACTCATTACCCAGGATTTGTTTTACACCAACCGTTAAATCTCGCTTCGATGTAAAGTTTCAGCCAGATGAGATGTGTTTATCTACTATTGAGTCGATCCATTTCTTTCTGTCAGAGTGGGAGAGAATGGGGCATGCTGTTTATGATAGCGCGCACGATGGGCTTATCTATATCTTTGATAAGATGGTAGAGTTTCAAAAAGGATGTGCTCTTAATCCTGAACTTCCCTCCTATAGAAAGGGAAGATATAAAGAGCACCACGAAAAGAAAAAGTCCAAGAAGTGGGACTCAAGAAAACTATTTTTTGATTAAGGAAAATTATGGATCTCGTTGTTTATGGAATTCGCAGTTGTGAAAAAATTAGAAAACTCAAAGAACTCTTTGAGAAGCACGAGGTTGAATTTGAATTCATTGACCTTCTCAAAAATCCTCCATCACTGGAAAAATTAGCAGAATGGACCAATTACCTTGGGGAGCTACCAATTAATAAAAGGGGAGCTACCTATAAAAAAATGCGTAAGAAATTTGATAAACTTGAAGAGGATGAGCAAATAAAGCTGATGCTTAAGGATGTTGCTATTATTGAGCGTCCGATTATTGAATATGAAGGTGAGGTCGTGGGAATTGGCGGCAGGCCAGAGCGTATTTTTAAGGTTCTATTTTCTTAGTCTCTTCTTTGAACAACGCCTGAGCTTTTTGTGCCATCAACTCTACAATTATTGGGAGGAGGTGGTAGATATCCCTAATCACCTCTTCAGGGCAATCAATCAATTTGCGTTTTTTCTTTGCTAAGATATTTTCGAGAGAAAAGATAAACTTTTCTTCTTCTCCTTTTTCCCATCGTAGGCAATAGAGATCGCGCGTATGTCCGTGAATACCAACTGGCGCCTTCTCACAACCTTCTTCAATCTCAGAAAGTAAGACATCAAAAGGTAGCAACACATTGTTATGGATAAGTTCATCTTGGTAGAACTTGACTTCTCTGAGGTATTTGTTCTTTGTTATTTTCGAAACTTCAGCGTCAACAGGGTTGCTGTTCATTATTGAATTAATCTTATCTTGAAGTTCATTTTTATTGCTCATTGATCCTCTCTAGAAATTGCTTTAAAAGACGCAATTCCCTTTTTTCTTTCTTTATTTTCTTTTGAAGCGAAGCGACTGCTTTTTCATTTGGTGCTTTTTTCTTGTTTTCAAAACGAAGCTTTCTTCTAAGGTTTAAAATGATTTTTCTAGTTTTAAATATAAATCCCATTACTGTGGGTTGTAAATTATTGTTAATTATAAAGTAGCTAATGGAGGACTTTTCGGGGGCACTGTATCGAAGTGGACAGCTTTCTTTTTGTTTGAATTTAAAACTTTTATAGTTCTTTCCACTTTTAAATTCTAACAGTCTGCTCGAACAGGATTCAAATATAACATTTGAAACTTTTGACTTCTCTTCATTATCAAAAATAACGATCAATGATTTAGAGTCTTTTGGGATGTTTTGAGGAATGGACTTTTTGTCACCTCCACCTTTGAGGTCGCCAAAAAACATTGAGCGAATTTCGGAGTTAGAAATGAAAGATGAGAGATTATTAGAAATCGGTGGGGGAAGTAAATTTTTCGAATCAAAAAACAAAGCATAGGAGTAATTGTCTGCAATTGAGTGTATTGCCATTGAGGGAATTCCCATGACGGAAATAGGAGCAGAGAGAAATCCATTAGTCTTAAATACAACAAGCTTGGCGCCCTTATATTCCTCAATTACTGCCGCTGGTCTCTCGTCGACCTTGAGGTTACCATTGTAGATCGTCTTTATTACTTTGGATTCTTCTGCTTTGAAAAAACTTCTCGTTCTGGCGAATCCTGAAACGCTAAGGAGTAGCAAGGTAAGTATTAGATACTTCATTGATTCTCCGAGATTAGCTAATCATACCTTTTTTGGGGAATGAAAAAAGGATAGCGCAGTTTTCATCTGATGTTCTTGCTGGACATATTTCAACATTACCTCCAAATTTTTCAATAATTTTCTTTGCAACAACAACCGCTAATACCGCCTCCTTCTCATGGAGACTCACAGCATTTACACTTGAAAGCATAGGAGAGGAAAAGATACTAAGCGCACTTGAACTTATTATCATCTTGATTCTCTTGTTTGATATCTTTAGAGAAATTGTAACTTCTTCGATTGCTTCGATGTGCTTAAATAACCCAATAGTTGTATTTAACATTGGCGAGATTGCACTTTTAAGCAGAAGGTTTTTATCCGCAGCAACATAGTAGTCAAAACTTTGATCGTAATCAAAGATAAGATTTATATTTGATTTACCGTGAAGCTTTTCAAATTCGATGGAAATAGCTTCAAGCAGGTCAATGAGACTTACTCTTGAAAGAGTGAAGTCAGAGTCCATTGCTTGCTGAGAAAGTCTAACTCCATTGATTAATCGCTCAATGTTATATGTTCTCTTTTTAATCTTTTCAAGAGGAGAACAAAATACAGTTTCTTGAAACTGCTTACGCAATTTATTACAGGCCAAATTGATAACAGTAACTTGGTTTGAAATATCATGGGTTAAGATTGAAATAAGGTGAGCATTTTCTTTAACCTTAGAATCGAGAACCTTGTGAGCGCGCTGTTCTAGTTTGTTGAGACTATCACCAATTGCGAGGTTAAAAATAATAAATAGTACAAGCGCAATGAGATCCCCTCTTAAAGTAAGCTCAGGCGAAAGCATATAATGCCACTCAATTGGAATGTAGGGTGAAAGTATCCTTGCACCAATAACCATTGAAATTAAAAATCCTGTGAAGTAGATGTTTTGTTTTGTTGAGACATAGCGTGCCAATATAAGAGGGAATAGGGGAAGCCATATATAGTTATTTAGAGTGATTTGCTCGCTTAGAGCTTGGTGCAAGAACAGGTCAATAATCATTGTAATAACGGAAATAACAAATGAGATTTTGGTGTTTCCGACGATTTTAGTGGACAGTAAATTTATAAGAAGTATTGCCGCTGCGACGCAGTTGATAACTGCAGCGAGAGGAATATTACTCATTAGGTTTAGAACTGATGCTATAAAAAGATAAAGTACAACATAAGACGTATTCGTGAAATAGAAAGCAAAGCGTTTCGTTTGAACAGTGTCCCCCCGATCAATGGTGGGCATAAAATATTGTTGTGTTTTACAAAGCAGTAGTCTTTTTAGTCTCATAAAGTCCATTTTGTTTAGTAATGATGTTTTAAAAGGTCATTATAGTGTTCATGTTACACTGTTTCTATCAATTAAAGACTATTTGATAACTTTGTAGGGATTAGAAATCTAAAATATACGACTCTGCATGGATTCATAGTTAAGACCGAAGTTTTTTAGAAATCAGAATTATTAAGTAAACAATAGATGCAGTTAGAATAATTACTGGCCCTGTGGGAAGATCCTGATAATAGCTTAGAAGTGTACCTACAGTAGTAAGAAATGCGCAGACTATAGTGGAGCCAATCATCATCTGCCACAATCTTAGCGTGTAGAAATTTGCGATGGCCGGAGGAAGTGTAAAGAGCGCCATAACAAGAATGATTCCTACAACTTTTATTAGGAGTACGATCACAATAGATGAAATAACAAGCATCGATATGTAGAGTAAGTTAGTATTCTGTCCTCTAATTTTTGAAAATTCCTCATCAAATGAAACTGCAAAAATCTTATTATAAAAAATTGCCACAAGGGAGATAATCACTAAACCAAGAACTCCCATATATAAAAGATCCAGGTCTGTAATTAAGAGAATATTTCCAAATAGATAATTCATAGGGTCGATATAGCCAGGTGTTTTAGCAATAAAAAGTAAACCAACTGCCATTCCAAAAGACCAAATTGCGCCCAATAGAGTGTCTAGACGCTCTCGGTAGTGAGTACGGATAATTCCAATTACTATTGCGCAAAGAACTGAGAAAATTAGTCCGCCACTGTAAGGTCCTATCCATGTGATTTTAGCAACAACATTGAGGTAGATACCAATACCAATTCCCCCCAGTGCTGAGTGGGCAATCGCTCCAATAAGATATGAAATTCTCTTAGTGACAATAATGCTTCCAACTGTACCAAAAGAAAGAGATGCAAGCAGTCCTGTGAGAAGTGTATTTAGAAGTATGGGGTTCTCTCCCGCTATAAGCTCGCTTATTATTTCAATCATTATGTCCCCGGGCACGCTTCCATTCATCATGATCAATTTTTCTAATGTTACCAAGTCTTAATTCATCAATAACGGTTTGAGGAATCTTGCAGGTATCGTGCACTGCGATCTGATTTTTGTGAATACAGATAACTTTATTTACTCGCTCTTGAGTGAAGTATAGATCATGGCTAACCATAACAATGGGCAAATCTTCGTTTAGTTGTTTTAGGGTTTCAAATAATCTCTTTTCTGAATACTCGTCAATATTGGAGGTCGGTTCATCAAGTATAAGGAGCTGTGGGTTTGATACAAGGGATCGCCCAATCAAGGTGCGTTGCCGTTGGCCACCCGAAAGAGAAGAGAATGGGTCATCCATAAACTCTTTTAGTTCGATCTTTTCTAGAGTCTGATCGATCATGTATCGGTCTTCTTTGTTATAAAAGAATTTTTTTGATCTTAATCTTCCCGTTGCAATGACATCTCTAACTGTTGCCGGGAACTGGGGGTCGAACTGCATATGCTGAGGAGTGTAGCCAATTAGGCTGCGCCCTTTCTTCGGGGGTAGGCCAAATATTTTGATTTCGCCACTGGTGGGTTGAATCAGTCCGAGTAGCAGTTGGACGAGAGTGCTTTTGCCACTACCATTTCTTCCTACGATATAGGAAAAATCACCTCTTTCAATTGAGAAAGAAACATCGGTTAGGATATTTTTTTTACCATATGAGAAAGAGAGGTTTGATACTTCAATCGGGGTCATTTGAGGCCTGCACCTTTTACCATTAAGTCTGCAATAGCGAGCAGGTTATTTAAAACATTTTTTTTCATTACATTGTAAGGTATCGCTCCCCCCCCAAGTATATTTGTTATGGGAGCAATACTTTTAGGATCAAGTTGAGAGTCAATTAACACGCTAGTAATTCCATGGGCCTTTCCCTTTTTTATCATTTTGTTGAGTTGCCGAGGGGTAGGGGCTTTCCCGTCATATTCGACGGAGAGAAGTTTTACACCATAGGCATCGGCCAAATATTTAATTGAAGGATGATAAACCATAATGCTCTTGCATTTTCCAGGAGCTAATTTTATTTTTATTTTTTCTGCAATCAGATTGATTTTGTCTTGGAGTAGTAAGTGGTTTCTTGAAAATTCTTTTTTATATTTTGGAAAAGTTTTGCAAAGACCATTGTAGATATTTCTTGCAATGATTTTTAGATTGTCCGGAGTTGTCCACACATGTGGATCATCAGTCGAGTGATCTCCATGATGGTCATGATCACTAGTGCTATTTAAGAGTTCTAGGCCATTTTTCAATTCGATGATCTTTGTTTTTCCATCTTTTTTTATTGTTTGTTCAATTTTGCTCTCAAATGGGATATCGATTGAAAAGTAGACTTTTGCCTTAGATAGCTTAATAACCGTTCTTGGTGTGATGTTAAATGAGTGAGGGTTCTGGCCCTCCCCAAGGGCGGTCACTATTTGAACGCGCTCTCCCCCGATACTTTCAACTAAAAATGCGATAGGAGGTATTCCCACTCCAACAATTTCCTTAGCAAAAAGGGGAGTAGATAGGAGGAATAAGACTGTAATCAACGACTTCATAATACTATCCTAGGCAGTAAAAGATAAAAATGCCTGTGGAGATTTATCCACAGGGCATATGCTATTCATTTGGTCAGACTTTGTCATGGCCTATTAAACTATAGAGATGTAGAGATTATCTATTCACCAATAAGTATCTTTACCCACTCTTGTTGAGTTTGACTCATTGTTTTGATAGGGCTCATAAGTGCGTTTTTTAGACCATCTTCAAGAACATAACTCACATCAATATCTGAAAATTTGTTAAGAAGATTTGTTGCCATCTTGAAGGCCTTGCCGTTATTTTTTTTCATAATGGCAATAACCTCAGCAACGGTTACATGTCCGGCATCTACATTCCAACAGTCATAGTCTGTGACAAATGAGCATGGAAGATAAGCTAACCCTGCTTCCTTGGCCAAACCGTATTCGGGGAAATTTGTCATCCCAATAATATCAGCGCCAAGCTGGCGGTACATCTGACTCTCTGCAAATGTAGAGAATCCTGGCCCTTCCATGCAAACGTAGGTTTTATTGAAATGAATATCGAAATCCATATCTCCCGCTGTAGATTGAAGCGCTTCAGTTAAGATATTTGAAACGGGGTAGGCAAGTGAAACGTGACCGACTACACCATTTTCGCAAAATGTGTGCTTGCGAAGGGATTTTGTACGATCAATATACTGAGTTGGGACAACCATATCTCCAGGTTTCAGCTCCTGTCGAAGGCTTCCTACTGCTGAAACTGAAAGTATCTTGGTGGCGCCATGCTTTTTAAGTGTATAGATATTGGCCTGGTAGTTAATTCCCGACGGTGTTAGTTCGTGGTTAGAACCGTGGCGGGGAAGAAAAAGTATTTCAGTACTACCGAGCTTTACTTTTTTTAGTCCTGATGACGCCTGGCCAAAAGGTGTGTTTCTATTAAGATCCTCAATAACTTCGAAATCATCAAAACTTTCAAATCCTGATCCACCGATAATTGCCCACATATGCTGCTCCTTATGTATTAAAAATTTCTTTTAGTTTTCCGTCTTGTAACATTTTTCTGCTGTAGAGACCACGGTCTAAGACAATCCCTGAAATGATATCTCTTGAAGTGATATCAAAAGCAGGATTGTAGACGTTGGCATTCGTGGGACTCCAAATAACTTTACCAAAATGGCCAGCAGCTCCCCTAACTTCATCTGGGTTGCGTTGCTCTATTGGAATTCCTGATCCGTCTTCACACTCCGGGTCAATAGTAGTGTATGGGGCAACGGTATAAAAGGGAATTTTAAAGTGGTGGGCCAGGGTGGCAACGCCTTGAGTCCCAATTTTATTGGCGAAATCTCCATTAAGGGCAATACGATCTGATCCAACAAAAACCTTTTGAATCTTTCCTAAACTCATGAGGTGAGCAACCATATTGTCACATATAATAGTATAAGGAACACCAACCTTATCTAGCTCATACGCCGTAAGTCTTCCTCCTTGAAGGAGAGGGCGAGTTTCATCGACATAGACGTGAATGTTTTTTCCCTGATGGTGGGCCGTTTCAATAACCCCAAGGGCCGTTCCAATACCTACTGTTGCAAGTCCACCAGTATTACAGTGGTGAAGAATGTTATCACCTTCATTAATTAGTGCCGCACCGTGCTCTCCCATTTTTCGACAGAGTTCAACATCTTCAGCAAATGCATTTTCGGCCTCTTCAATTAATTTTGTGCACGTAAAGGAAGAGTCTCTTATGACTTTAAGCAGTCGGTCGATGATGATCATCAAGTTTACTGCTGTTGGTCGTGATTCTCTCAGGGCCAGAGCTTCCATCTCTAGTTGAGCTCCATCTGCTCCACGGTGAGCGCTGAGAGCAAGCATCATTCCTGCAGAAATTCCAATTAGAGGAGCGCCCCTTGTCTTCAATTCTTTAATAATATTTACCATATGCAGGTAATCACCAACTTTAATCCAATCCTCCTCGTGGGGAAGTTTTGTTTGATCTAGGATATATAGTTGATTGTCCTGTACGCGAAGTCCTCTTGACTCTAAATTTTTCATAGATTTTTATCTCCTAATTGAACTCTTTTATTTTTTAAAAACTCGATTTCTTCATCTGGAAGAGACGTAATCCCTCCGATCATTTTTGCGTGGTAGAGCATTGTCGCGGCATGCTCTATTCTCTCCATTCCATTGAGTGCTTCTTGAAATGATTCTCCCCAGCTTAAGGCGCCATGGCGGGCCAATATTAGTGAGCGGTGTTTTGGAAGATAAGGGATAAGGTTATCGCCCATATCTTGGGTTCCTGGACGAGCAAATGGTACAATAGGTAGAGAACCCATCGCTAGAATCATTTCACTTATTGCTCTGTTTGGCAGCTCTGACAAATTAGGTTCAGCAACAGTCCATGCAACAGCAACTGGAGGGTGAGCGTGAATGACTACTACAGCATTACTACATTGTTTAAATACTTCGAGATGCATAAGCATTTCACTTGATGGTCTACCAGAAATAATATCGCCATTTAGGGTTACCACGGCGATATCTGATGGTGATAAAAATCCCTTTGGTAATCCACTTGGAGTCATGAGGATTCGGTCCTCTGAAATTTTCACACTGATATTTCCATCAGCAGCAGCAAGCATATTTTTATCGTATAATTTTTTACCAACTGAGATGATCTCATTGATGGCATTATCTTTATCCATTATTAACCTTTTTTGAAAATTCAAACTTACTAAGTATATAATTAGAAGATCTTATTGTAGATGAAAGAATCATCGTTTTAATACAGAAAAATACTTTAAGGAGCATTCAATCGATCTCAAGGAACTAGAAAAAATTGTAAATCAGTCACGTCTTACTGATGACCGCGCCTCGTTATTAAACTGCAGGGAGTTATTTGAATTTGTGGGAAGTGAAAAGGAACAGTGGAAGCACTCTTCCCTTTTAGATCATCTCTTTGGGTTTAATATTGACGAGATAGAGGCAAGGCTATTGGCCGAAGAGCGTAAAAATTCCTCAAGTGATAAACATCAACTTTGGAATTTTAGCTCAAGAGATGGAAACCAGACATGGATCGGCCTCGACCCTCAAGTAATGCTTACTCCTTACTCAGAGCAATTTGAAATTACGGAAAGACTTTCTCTTAATGGAAAAACTCTCGTTGATTTAGGATGTGGCTACGCCCGCATGGGTCTTTTCTTTAAGGGATTCTATCCCGACTCTAAATTCATAGGTTATGAAGTTGTTAATGAACGAGTCGTTGATACTGCTCGTGTTTTTAACGAGCTCGAAATAAGAAATTCACTTATCGAAACTGTAGATATCACAAAGTCAGACTTTCAGTTACCAGATGCCGATATTTTCTTTATTTACGATTTCGGTCATCCCTCTCAAATCAAAGAGATGCTAGAGAAGCTGAGTGCAGTTGCAGATCAGAAATCCATCACTGTGGTGGCAAGAGGAAAAGGGATTCAGTCTTTGATTTACTATCACCATCCATGGCTCTTTTCCCTTTATGGGCCTGAAGTCGCTCGTAATTATATCATTTTTAGATCATAGTCTCTTATTAATTCTAACTAGTTAGAGAAGGTTTTAAATTAATGGCGCA
>JAGLCH010000206.1 GCA_023146355.1 Bacteriovoracaceae bacterium
CTTCTTCTTCTTCCTCTTCTTCCTCGCCTTCTTCAATATCAACTTGAGTCACATCATCCTCATCTTCATCTGATTGAAAGCGATCACCAACAAATGGGATTTTTGATAGTAGGTCTTTAATGATTTGGTCAAGTTTTCCGCTCATAACAACTCCTGAAGGGAATAAAGCTAAATAGAATAGATGTAACTTATCGTAATTTTAGCGTTTAACTTTAATTTTACTAGTCAAACCTGCGGGTACTCTTACGCGAGCGCCCCCTTCCTTTGCTAGCTGGACTTTTTTTATTACTTGGCCTTGAACTAGAATCATTTTTCTTATCACCACCAGATCGATTATCTTTCTCTTTGAGATTAGCAGGCTTGTGCGTTTTTCGGCTTCCTGTAGACCGACCACTAGGGCGCCCACTTCTTCCATAGCGCCTCTGTTTAAAGCAGTTTTCACAGATTGCAAAACGAGAATTTTCAGGCAGAGGAGCTGCACAACTTGAGCAAGTTGGGAGAATCTTATCTGAAAGAAGCTCATTGAGCTTGGCAATCGCCAAGCTCTTGTTGTCATGGAGTGCCAAATCATCAAAATCAAAGTTTTTATTATCAAAGTGACGAGACAGCCACTGATAGAGTTCTACACATTTAATCTTTGTCTCTAGGTAATCGATATCCCTTGATTCATGATCAATGGGCTCATTGTGAATTGGTTGATCAACTACATAGTGATTTAGTATCCAAGAAAAATACTCTACATGCTCCATCATACCGAGGTTAACTGGAGCACAGGCAAAGCCAAAAATTTCAGAATTGGAAAGGTTACTATTGCGGTCGGCATCCTCAACCATCTCAGCAATCTCAATCATCTCCTTAAGTTCAACACACTCAAAGGGATCTTTAAAAGTCATAGTATTAAATAGTCTAAGAAATTCTGAAAGCTTGAGTTCGGGAACAGAGTTCGTTTTAAGTGCACTATTGACCATTGCAAAGATATCGAGGTCAGGGCCAATCATACACTCTTCTTTTTGTGGAAGCTGAGCATTAAGGGCATTAGATATTTTTTCTATACCTTCCTCGACGCGGCTTAGGCAAGTTACTGTTCCAACAGGGAAGCGTAAATAGCGCCCTGCTCGTCCAGCAATCTGCTTAATTTCACTATCAGTAATATCAAACGCCTGACCATCAAAGTGCTTTGTTACTGTGGTAAAAACAATACGCTTAATAGGTAGATTCATCCCCATTGCGATGGCATCAGTACTTACTATGATATCGGTTTCACCTTCATCAAATTTTCTCGCCTGCTCACGCCTTACTTCAGGACTCAGCCTTCCATAAACGATGGAAACCTTAAAGCCACATCGTTCTAGGTCATTTTTATATTTGAGTGCTTTTTTACGCGAGAATACAATTACCGCATCATTTTTCTGAAGATCACCAACAACAGCAGGAGTACTCTCAACATTGAGTTCTGTCATTCTTTCATAGTTTCGAATTTCAAGGGAATCACCGCAGAGTTCCACAATCTGCTCCACAAGATCTAATGCAGAGGGGTCACCACATATATGAACTTCATCAGCATTGATATTTACAAGTGCCCTTGTCCACGCCCACCCACGCTGGGAGTCAGTTATCATCTGAATTTCATCGATAACACAACAGTCAAAATACTCTTGAAAACGCGCCATTTCAATCGTTGAAGAATAGTGAGTAGCATCTTCAACTTCGATTACTTCCTCACCTGTGAGAAGAGTTGTTTTAGCACCCTTTGAATTCATGGTGTCATATAACTCTCCGGCCAAAAGGCGAAGAGGAGCAAGATAGCATCCATTCTTTGCCTCACAGAGAGCATTGATTGCGTGATAGGTCTTTCCTGAATTAGTGGGTCCCATATGATAGATAATTTTCCGATTCATTTTGCGAGCAGTAGAATGAATCCAAAACTCACCGAGGTAATCCATCAAGATTGTGGCCGAAATATCTTTTCGTTTAAGTAAAAGAACAGACTTTACAAGTTTCTTAAATTCACGCTCTAAGTATCGATCATTGCGCCAGAAATTTCTTGAGAGTTGCTTATAGAATCTACTCAGTTCATCAATATTAATTAGTTCAGGATTAATTCCTTCTGAACGCAACTGTTTACGAAAGAATGGAGTTAAAACGGACTCAGCATATTTATTTGCAAGCTCTGAGGGAAATAGAAAGTGTGTCTTAATCTTCGCCTTAACTTGAGTCTCTAGTTTATTCAGCGTGCCACGCTTCAACCGAGTACGAATTGATCGCAATAATCGATCTATATTTTTCTGCATATCATGAAAAATACCTGAAGCAGTAAAAATATCGCTTTCAACATTTTCTTCTAATTCGTCTTTTGCTTCCTCTATATATTGTAAGCATTCTTTATAAATGGAATCACGAAGCTTTGTACGATAGTCAGCAACACAGGTATAGCACTGACACTTAAGCTCGCTGCGACGAATCTCTTGGTCAAAACTCTCATGTAAGAGCACTTGGGTTTCATTATGATGCCCTACTATTTCTCTTACCCAATGGTGCAGATACTTCTGATGGTCTAAAAGTAGCTCCATAGAGACAGAGCCTTCCTCTGAAAATTCTAACAGCTCTTTATCCGGGAAGAGAAAATCACTAATGAAACAAATCTCTACAATATAGTCTCTTTCAAAAAATATCGGCAAAGAGGTATGGTCTTTAGAAAACTTCTGTAAAAGAGTTGGATATTCGTGGAGGTTATTCCACAAATCAGTTTGGATATTTTTAACAACTTGGTAAATTAGTTTAGCGTCTTCTACTGAGCGGACGAGCTCATCATCTTCCTCTTCTTCTGCAAAACTACTTTTAACTAGGGCAAGTCGCTCAGCTTCGAGATAATCTTCAATTTCTTCATAGTCAGGAAGGCTTGGAAATTCATTCATTCATTACATCCAGTAAATAACAGAGGAGGCGAAATGCCTCCTCATATTATCTATTCTAAATCAATCCGCCTCTTCTTAAAAGGGGGTCAACACTGGGTTCTTCCCCTCGGAATCCTTTGTAGAGTTCCATAGGATGCTTTGTCCCCCCTCTAGAGAGGATATTATCCTTAAATTTCGTGGCGATTTCGCGGTTAAATATACCATTTTTCTTAAATTGCTCGAAAGCATCGGCGTCTAGAACCTCTGCCCACTTGTAGCTATAATAGCCAGAACTGTATCCTCCAGCAAAAATATGCCCAAATGATGTACTAACACACGTTCCATTGGTATGTGGCATTAAAGCAGTATCTTTTCCCACCTCAATTTCAAATTGCTCAACATCTAGAACATCTGAAGGATCTTGCGAGTACCATGCCATGTCAAGACGGGCCAGAGCAACTTGTCTCAAAGTATTAGTTCCCTCCCTAAAAGTAAGCATGCTTTTAAGCTTATTTACTAGGTCCTCAGGAATTGTTTCGCCTGTTTCGTAGTGCACTGCAAATAGATCCAAGCACTCCTTCTCAAAAGTCCAGTTCTCAAGAATTTGAGATGGAAGCTCTACAAAGTCCCAAAATACACTAGTTCCTGAAAGTTCAGAGTACTTAGTATTTGCAAGAAGTGTGTGAAGCGCATGACCAAACTCATGGAAAAGAGTCTGAACTTCCCTAAAAGTTAAGAGCGATGGCCTTGTCTCTGTGGGTTTAGTGAAATTACAAACAATAGATGCATGAGGTCTGATATTTTCACTACCTTTAATCTGCTGACTTCTATAAGAAGTTGCCCAAGCACCTGCTCTTTTTCCCGCTCGTGGAAAAAAGTCAGTATAAAGAAGACCAACATGCTCTCCATTTTCATACTTAACTTCAAAAACTTTTGTCTCTTCGTGGTAAGTTGGAAGATTTTTCTCTTCAAGAGTAAGTCCGTAGAGCTTATTTGCAACTTGAAACACTCCATCAACTACATTCTCAATCTTAAAATATGGACGAAGCATCTCATCATCAAAGTTAAGCTTCTCTTTTTTTAATTTTTCTGTGTAGTAAGCAACGTCCCAACTTTGAAGCTCACAGTTATCTAGCTTTAAAGCAAATGCCTTAAGCTCATCTAAATCTGCAACTGCTGCTGGTCTAGCTTTCGTAAGAATATCATTTAGGAAATTTAGTACTGTTTCTGGGTTTCCGGCCATTCTCTCTTCAAGTATAAAATTTGAATGACTTGCATAACCAAGTAGAGATGCACGGTTGTGACGTAGAATAGTTATACGCTTAACAATCTCGCGGTTATCTAGCTCATCATCCTTTGCTGATTTTGTTCCCATTGCAAAAGACAGTTCTTTTCGGAGGTCAGTATTTTTACAATAAGTCATGAAAGGGCCATAACTTGGGTAATCAAGAGTAAAGGCCCATTTCCCCTCATCCCCTTTTTCTTTTGCTGTCATTGAAGCGGCTTCGATGACACCTTCTGGCATTCCCTCAAGATCATTTTCATTGCTAATAACAAGCTTATATTTTTTTGCTTCAGCAAGATTGTGCTCACCGAACTCGAGAGAAAGTTTTGAAAGTTCAGCATCAATATCGCGAACCTTATTTTTTGCATCTTCAGAGAGAAGAGCGCCATTTCGAACAAAACCTTTATAGGTTTTCTCTAAAAGCATGGTGTCTTCTTCTGTCAGGTCAAAGTTTTCTTTGTTGCCATATACACTCTTCACGCGAGCAAATAGCTCAGCGTCAAGCATGATGTCATTTCCATAGGCAGAAAGCATAGGAGAGATCTCTCGTGCTAGCTTTTGCAGTTCATCATTTGTATTTGCAGAGTTGAGATTAAAAAAGACAGAAGTGGCCTGTGAAAGAATCTCGCCAATACCTTCAAGCTCTACAATTGTATTTTGAAAAGTGGGACCTTCAGCATTTTGTTTGATTGCCTCGATTTCTTTTTTTGCTAGTTCAATTCCCTGATTCATTGCAGGAAGATAATGCTCTTCTTTTATGAGATCAAATGGAACAGAACCAAATGGGGTATCAAATTTGGTTAGTAGTGGATTCATAGTTTCTCCATGTTATGGGTGGTTAGGGTTTTCATTTCTTTAAAAAGTGGGAAGAGTGCCAAAAACCAGATGATCAGAAAAAAGATCAATAGGAAATTAATATTTGCCTTAACCAGGGCAAGGCCCAGGAGGAAAGAGATAAGTCCCTTTCCAAAGCGGTAAACCACCATATCAATAATATACTTGGCACCATATTTTTGTTTTGATGATAGCGGAAAATAAAGTAATTCTTTTGCTGCTGAGAAAACGGAATAATCAAATCCTTTAAAAACGACAAATGCCGTCGCAACTGGAAGAAGAAAACTTCCTCCAGCAAAAAAGCCAAAGACAGAAACAAGCATGTAGAAAACTGGAATAAAGAGGTGAATCGATCTATTTTTAAAGATTCGAAATGCAATTGGCAAAACTAAAATCTGGATAGTAAGGCTGATGACATTAATCGTTGAGTAAATATTTCCAAGATAGCGGGTCTTTTCTAATTTATTGCTGACAAATTGCTCTAGTAGAACAAAAAACTTAAAATTCGCCATACTTATGCAGAACTGAGTTAGCATAACAATTAGGCCAAGCCAAAAAAGATATTTCTTCACCTTCGCAACTGAAGCAAAGGGAGACTCTTTCTTCTCATCTTCTACTTCAACTTTAATTGATCCCACATCAGAGAGCTTCAAGAAAGCAAAAGCGGCAATTATGAGTGAAGAAACCCCTACCATCATAATTTGATTAGTATCCATCTCGTAGGTGAGAGCAGAGGTCATATAGCCACCAATGATGCCACTAATGCTGTTCACAGCACCGATTGGGCCGTAGAGAACCTTTGCCATATCAAAACTAAGAGCAGTATTTAGCCACCCAAGGGCCATATGAAAGAGTAGAACAATGTACGCCTCTTTTATAATATAGAGGAAATAAGCAGCAATATCGACTCCATTTTTCACCAAATAGATGCAAGTAAACATCGAAAAAACAGTAAATATTGAAGTAAAAAAGAATAACAATTGTACCTTCATAACCTTGTAGAGAAGGTTATAGATAGAAACAATTATTGATAAAAAGAGAACAGAGTAAATCCACACATGGGGAGACTTATCTGCACCATATATATCAAGAAAAGTTGCATCTACAGTTGAACGTACTATGGGATAGGAAAAAAAGAGGCAAAACAAAACAATACTAATTAAACCTAGTTGCTTTTTGGTATCAGAATCTATCGATCTGATTTTGGCCATAACTTCACTTATTTTATTCAATAAATTCATCAGGGCCCAATCCTATTTTTTATCCACAAGATTAAGCTCTGCTGCTTGATTTTCAACAAATGATTCGGCCGATTCAAAATCACTGAGGTCTAGTTCAGAAATAGCTCGTCCCAATTCATTTCGACCGCAAGTCGAGCAGTTTTCACTACTCTGGTCCTTCATAAAACGGAAAAAGTTTTGACGCGTTTCTTCACTCATCAAATGTTCCATCATACAGGCATCATTCGCAGCAACCTCTGGTGACACCTTGAGAATATCTTGAAGAAAATGAAACAAAAGAACTCTCGAAGAAAGTATCTTGTGAACTTCTCTGTGTCCTCTATCTGTGAGGCGAAGAAACTTACTGTCTTCTTCTTCTTTCACCAAGTCTTTCTTCTTAAGATTGTTGAGTGCTGTTGAAACACTACCCTTGGTCAGGCCTAGGTCTTTAGCGATGTCAGTGACACGAGCGTAGCCCTTTACTTCCTTAAGTTTGTGAATTGTTAATAAGTAGTGAACCATTGAATGGGATAAGTCGTTTTGCATATAAATTCCTGCTTTATAATTTTTGTTATATTTTTATCAACTTTAGTTTGACTAGTCAAACGCCATATAAAGTTTGCGATATAATCCTAACATTTGCCCCACCTTGAATATGGCCAAACTACTGAAATATAAGACTTAAGGGGCCGTCCTAATTTTTCCGGCTCTGGGAATTATTTGGAAGGGTGTTAGAATGACTATTAAGAATAACTAGCTAAAATTATTGTAGGGAAAGCTTATGAAAGCACTTATCGTGACCCCCATTCTATTTCTCATTTTAACTACTAGTGGTTACGGAGAAGAAAGTGAACACTCAATCAATTATGTGGCCCCTACGGCAGCTGCTGGAGTTGATGCTGAGGCATTAACTGATCAGCAAAAGGTCATGTCAGATAACTACGTTCACGATGGACTATCTGTACGAAAGAAAACAGAACTATGTGAAGGCAACGAAGATGCCTGTAATGGTGAGACTGCTTCCCTATTGGGACAAACAGGAGACCAGCTTGTGGGCGCTTTGAGCAAAGCCTATGCCATGGTGCTAGGAACAAGCAGCGGTAAAGTTGTAATGGGTCCAAAAACTGATGCAAAACCGCTAGAAGGTGCAAAGACAGCAGAAAATAGAGAAGTTAGTGACTACTGTAAGTATATTGCAGTTGCAGGTGAGGCAGTGGGAACCATCAAGCAACAGATGGATCAAAAAAACCTCGAAAATATACCTGTTAACGCTGATACCGCTCAAAAAGAGCTTCTCTATAAAGCAGCACGCTCCCACGGAGCTCGAGCAGAAACGGCAAAAATTCAGGCATATGCTTGGGGTGGGACATCTACTTGCTATGTAGGAATGATTGCATACTCTGCTTACACTGGTGGAGTTACCTCTGCTGGAACTACTGCAAAAGATCTAGGCTTAAAGCTTGGCGCATCAGTAGTTCTCACTGGTTTTTTTGGGGCATTAATTGGCAAGCATGAAGGATATGAGAAAAAGGTAGATGATATTGCAAGTCAGATGCCTGGAGAGGGAGACTGTAATCCCATCACAGATCTGAACTGTTATTGTACCCAGCCAGAGACTGAATACGATCCACAATACTGTACACCTGGCCTTCACGACAAAGAGTTGCAAACGGGTGACGTTAGAATTACTTGTATCGATCAAGCAATGAAGTCTGACCCAAAATGTATTTGTGAAGAATCGGGAAGCTGTCTCGACAAGAAGTATATTACAGATCTCTCAAGTCTTGGACTTGGATCTAACTTTGTTAGTACAAATTCAGAAACGATGAGAGGAATTACCACAGGTAAAGTACTTGCAGGAGACGTTGCTGAAGCACAAATCAACAGAAATATTGCTGCGGGAAAGAACGCTCTTAAGAAAGTAACAAAATCAATGAAACCTATAAGGCTAAATGCTGATCAACAAAAACAAGCTGATGTCTTTGAAAAATTTGGTCTTGCAAAGAACGTAGCTTCGAGACTTGCTGCTATGCCTGTTACTCCCGAAATGAAACAGGCAGAAAGTAAAATTAGGGCCCTCGCGGCCGGTGCAGAAAAAGGGAAAAAGATTACGAAAAAGAAAAGATCTAACCTCATGTACTTTGGAGGTAGTGGTGCTGCAAAAAAGAAAAGCACTAAGAAAAAAAGGTTTAACCCATTTGCAAAGCTAAATAAGAAAAAAAATAATAACAAAAACACCTCAGACATCATGCGTTTTGCAAAACAAGCAGAGGCCGATGCTCAGATAACAAAAGATAAAGGGAGATCTATTTTTGAAATTATCTCACGCCGTTATCAAGTGTCAGGGCAGCGCAGACTATTTGGTGAATAACAAATACGCCCTCCCTATTCTACTCTACGATGACCAGTGTCCTTTATGTCGAAGATTTTCAGAATCACTTGGGAGGGTTGAAACTACTCCTATTACAAAAGTTTCAATTCACGATAATAATATTTATCATGTTTTCCCAGAGCTTTCCGAGGACCACTGCCAACTAGATGTTCACTACATTACACCTGAAAGGAAAGTCCTAGTTGGCGCTATGGTTGTGGATCACCTTATACGTCAGTACCCAATGGTAAAAAAGTTTTCATGGCTAATGGATTCCGAAATAGGAAAGAGGTCCGTGGACCTCTTTTATTCCGCCACTAGTAGGCTTCGAAGAAATATTATTGGCTGTAAAAGATGCGGGCATTAACTACCCTTTAAAGTTTTCTTTATTTAGAGGATAGAGAGTCATCATCAGAAAGATCCAACAACCACCAAACTCTAAAAGCTCACCTTTTTTCCCAGACCCTGTCGCTTCAGCAAGTAGAAAAAGAGCTGCGTAACAAGCTATGTGAAACCATGTGGGAAGTGGCATCGCCAAAGCATTGATCCATTTCTTAACGACCTCAAACTTTCTATAAAGAAGAGGAACGATTAAGAAGTAAACTGCAATAAAGATACCCAACAGAAGTCCAAAAACAAGCTTATTAATTTTGGTTCCGCCCACCACTAAGTTATGAAGATTCGTTTCTCCCTGGGCATTATGGGCCTTGAAAAACTCTGAGCTTTCAATACCCAAAATCCTTTGGCCCCAGGAGATCTCCTCGCCTGCCCCAAAAAAGAAGAGACATCCAAGTACAAAAGTTGAAAGTAGGAATATCCAATTTTTCTTTGCCCAAAGCTTCCAAACTCTAAAGAAGCAAAGAGCAGAGCCACCGAGAAGGGCCATAACAGTTAACCATTCAACTAGATGATCTTCACGTACAAAGAAGTGCTTAAAGCTAGGATCATCAATACGGGCCCAGTAGACCCCAATAAGAACCAGTTCAAAAACGAGTGCGAGAACAATTTTATCGATGTGTTTTTTCATCTATTCAATTCCTATATCATTAAATTTTGCAACACGACCTGTATGACGGCCATCCTCAAATTCTGCTTCAAGCCATGCGTCGATCATGCCCTGTAATTCCTGCTCAGAAGAGATTCTAGCACCTAAGCAAAGAACATTGGCATCATTATGCTGACGAGAAAGTTTTGCTTCATGGGCAGTTCGACACAATGCTGCTCTAATTCCTTTAAAACGATTGGCCACCATGGAAACACCGATGCCAGAACCGCACAATAGCACACCACGGCCATTTTCTGCCACAACTGTACGAGAAAGTTTCATCGCAAAATCGGGATAGTCACATCGATCAGCACTATCAGGCCCAACATCAATAACTTCAATCCCTTTGCTGATTAAATATCTCTCTATCATCTCTTTTTCTTCAAAAGCTGCATGGTCACTTCCAATTACAATAGCCATAAATATCCTCGATTTACATCTTAGTGGTGCGTCAAAACAGTTCACAATTTAGTTATTTATGGTAGAAGGGGAAAGCAGATAATTCAAGGAAATTAAAGGATCCTCCATGGCCAATGATAATGACGAAAACCGCTTTTTTGCTTCATGCCCTCAGTATCTCGAAGAGCTGCTCCTTGAAGAGATCAAGGAACTCGGAATTAGAGGTGCTCATCCAAAAAGAGGCGGAGTAGAATTCAGTACAACTTCATTTAAGGCCATACAGGTAATTCTTCATTCCCGTATTGCAAGCCGTGTCTTTTACGAGTTTAGTCACTTTCAGGCAGCAGATGAGAAGGGAATTTATAAAGGTGGACGTGATATTGAGTGGAATCGTGCCATGAACGTCAATCAATACTTCAAAATCAATACGCTACTTGACCAGCAAGCAGTTCATTTCTTTAAAAATTCAAACTATCTATCTCAACTTCTAAAAGATAGTTTAGCTGACTACTTCAAAGATACCTTGGGTAAGCGCCCCTCTGTTGACCTCAAAAGACCTGATGTTACCTATCTTTTGCGCATTGAGGGACAAGGTGTCAAAGATTCTGACTGGAGGTGCTCTGTTTTAGTTGATATGTGTGGTGAGCCTCTCTCCAATCGTGGCTATCGAGCACCTGGTCACCGCGCTCCACTTCGTGAAAATCTTGCTGCGGCAATAATTAAAACCCTTGAGTGGGACTCACTTAATGAGAGCTTTACAGATACTATGTGCGGAACTGGGACTCTTTTAATTGAAGCGGCACTGATTGCTGGAGATATCGCTCCTAGTTATTTAAGACTTAAAGAGGCAAGAGAGGAAGGACAAACAGCATTTGCCTTTCAAAAGCATGCTTACTTCCTTAGTGATCGCAAGCTGAGAGATAAGTTTACAATTGAAGCTGATAAGCTACTAGCACAAGCTTCAGAAGGTCTTCGCAACCTTCCTGACGGCCAGTTTTTTGCCAATGATAATGATATGAAATCTATTTCCATCGCCAAGGATTGCCTTGATCGCGCCTATTTGGATGGACTAGTTGAATTTACAGTTGAAGATGCAACAGAGATGGGCCCACTTGCTGAGAATCCAGGTGTAGTAATTTGTAATGCTCCCTATGGAGAGCGCCTTGGGGAAATTGATGAATTGGGAGACCTATACTATAAGTATGGGGAAAACCTAAAGGCCAATTTCAAAGGCTACCGCGCCTATGTCTTTACTTCTGAACCGTCCCTAAGAAAGAAAATCTCTCTTCAGACTAGTGCAAGAATTCCAATGAGAAATGGTAACCTTGAATGTCGTCTGCTTCGCTACAACCTATACTAATCCTCTGCGAGCTTCATTGCGAGCATTGGTGATGAGTAACGCATCAGTGCTGACTTATTTTTCACCTTGTTAAGGTGCCTTCCTGAGTTGCTGAAGAAGTAGGGAGCAATATCACTATCTTTAAGAAAAAGTGTATGACCTTTTCCTGAAAATTTACGGAGTACGAAATCAGAATCTAAAAAACAAATTTCGCGAATCATAAAATTTTCAGCAACAAAAATCATGACACAGTAATCCGACAGCTCCACTAAAGATTTTTTGATCTTCGTTCCCTTAGGAGACGAGGCATTACCCCAGTCAACAGTGACTTCAACAATCTTATCATCGATAAAAAAATCAAAACCACGCTGAGAGCTGGTTCTTAACTGACGCATTCCAAAGATGGTCTTGCTGTACCATTCTCCGAGCTGAATAGGTAAATTCTTGGAGTTCATGAGAATTTTCTCATGTCTTAAAATATCGTAGGATTTATTTATCTGCTCAAGAGCATCAAAAATGCTCTTATTGTTGGGCCGATGGACAATCAAGACTTCCCTGGCCCGCTTCCGGCTGAACTTGCGCCCAAACTGTATCTCATACCATCTTTTGAAATGGCCATCTGCGAGGACATCGTGGGCATCTACCACTAACCCCTTAGATACAAGATCACCTTCGTTTTCAATTTCTGGCAGGTTCTTTTTTATAAACTGAAGTGGAGCAAATTCAAGATCTCCCTCCCCTTTTACAAAAACATTTTCCTGATCGTAATCGTTTCTCCCGTGAGTATCATCTGAAAACTCAGCGATAAGCCTTACTAATTGTCGTTCCATAATGTGGGCCTTAAGTTTAATTTTTTATCTAAGTAAAGAATATCACAGAACTTTATC
>JAGLCH010000207.1 GCA_023146355.1 Bacteriovoracaceae bacterium
TCCCACATGGCAATTCCCTGATAGGAAACTAGGCCAAGGGCCCCGTATCCTGCATACTTGCTCCAACGTTTTTTATTTTCTTTGGGGACATTCCATTTAGAGTAGTAGTCTTGAACAAATAATTTATCTGATGAGTAATTGACGGTATGGATCTTTTTGTCAGCTAAAACTTGCTTGATCTTTTCAGGTGCTGGCGACTCTGCAATTGAAAATCTGTAAGGACGATCAAGTTGAAATTGAGGGGTAAACCCATGGGCCTTTACCGTGTAGTAAGCGTCAAAGTAATCAACATTATTGTTAAAGTGAATCCATGTTTCTGCAAACAGAGGGGTCGAGATAAAAAGTAAAAGTAAGAGTATTTTTTTCATTCTTTGGTTACCTACAGCTTCTCTTCATAAGCTGTGATTACAGTTCCTGGTGGAACCCAGTATTTAAGGAAGCGACTTCCACCCTTAACAAGAGTGTTTTTTGAGTTTACTTTAAAGAGAAGCTCCGAAAGGTTAATCCCAACTCCAACAGCATAAGCGCGACTAGGGTGAGGCCATTTAGACTTTGAAATGTCTGGAATATATCCTCGAGTAAAATAGCCGAAGTCCAGTGAAAAGTATCGAAGCATAGTATGGTTGATGGCCGGAACTCCTGTTCCCTTGAAGCTCAACCAAAATTTTTGTCCTGAGTAGTCTGAGGTAAAGTTACTTTTCCCTAGGTCATCTCCATGGAGCATATCGTGGCTTAAAAAATATTCCCACTTAAGTCCAATTGATTCATCAAGCCAAGGATATTTATCCGCAAAGTAGCCGAACATAATTCCAACTGTATTCATGACAACATCTTCGTATGAAAAGTGATAGTGAGTGAGGCCATCTCCAACTTCAACAATAATTCCCATTAGTGATGCTAGAAGAGCAGAGTTAATATTGGCACTTTCGAAGTCGTGTCCAATATTAAGAAAGAACCAATTAAGGCCTCTTTTTTGAAAGTACATGCTATACATGTGGCCGACTTTATCAGCGCCACCGGAGTAACTATTGCTGCTAAACCATTTCTCTGAAGCAAAGCCAAAGCGAGCACGTTCGTCCATCCATCGCCAAACAGAGGCCCCATGAATAAAGGTCGTCAGAGCAGCGCCCCCCCAAACATATTTGGTGTACTTAGACTTATCTTTTTCCTTGATACTCCAAGGAGAGTAAAATTTTTGCTCAAATAATTTTTTTGAAGAGTGATTAGTATCAATTATTGACGCTTCAGCTTTGGCCGCTTGAACTTGAGTAGGGGTTAGATTTTCCCACACTGAAATGCGCAAAGGGTTTTCCATTTGACCCTTGGGAGTGTGGCCCAGTGCCTTTATTTGATAATACCCATCGTAGTACGACGTTTTTCCATCGAAATGGATCCAGGTCTCTGCAAAGATGTCAGAGACGGTTATCAATACTAGAAATGCAAAGAAAGTTTTAAGCACGTCTAATCTCCCAATGCTGGTACACCACTTACATTTAAGAGGTGTACCACAACAATGTTTAAAGAAGGTTTAAAAGTTTTTCTTTTCCGATAATTCTCATGAAGCCTGCAAGTTTTGGCCCGCGCTCTTGGGATATGAGGATTTCATAGAAAGGCCTGAAGGCATCTTGAGGCTTTAGACCCTCTGCCTTTAGTGCTTCATAGATTTTTGAGTGAAGATCTTTGTCTGTCTCGATTGAATCCCATTCTGTTTCAATGATAACCTTCACTTTACTTAGAAGGTTTGCCTGGGCCTCATCTACAACGACTTGTGGTCTAACACTATTAACAGAGAACTTAAATTCCTCTGGCGCAAAGTTATTGATCCAGTGAACTGCGCGAGCTGCTCTTTCTCTATAGCGTCTTTCATCGCGATCATTTTTGATTTCAGATGCATAGTATGAGCGACCCTGATCAATGTTCATTCCATTGATTTGAAGGATGTTACATAAATGCCTTAAAGATGGCTGAAATGGCATCTCAGAAGGCATTTCGTCAATTTGAGAAATTTCATAAACTCGCTTTGCCATAGCAACTTTTTTCTCGTTACCCGCTTCCGCACCAAATGCTAGGCGCTCCATTTTATCGTAGTCTTCGTACATTTTAAGTACGTCGAGGTCAAAGCTCACGGAAAAATCTACATTAGTTTTATAAGATGCAAAAATCCAGCGAACCATTTCTGGTTCATATACTTCGAGAACATCATTAACAGTTACAACATCTCCAGATGAAGAGCTCATCTTTCCGCCACGACCTTTGATTGAGACAAAGTCATATTGAAGGTATAGAGGAGCTTGTCCGCCGTATAGTTTTACGATCTCTTTTGCAGTAGTGAAACTTCCACCCTCTGAAGAGTGGTCTTTTCCACCTGGCTCAAAATCAACGCCTTCAAATACCCATCGCATTGGCCAGTCCATTCTCCAAGGAAGCTTTACGCGTTGTGAGTTTTCAATAACTTCATTGCCGCTGTGTCCACAGTGATCACATCCGTAGGAGAGTGTCTTTTCACCATCAAAAACAATATTTTTAATTTTATCATCGCGGTTACATTTCTCACAATAAATTGAAACAGGCTGCCAACTGTCGGCAAGTGGCGATGAACGGTGTTCATTTAGTATTGCAACAATCTTATCCCTGTTTTTAAGAGTTTCGATGATACCCTGATCGTACTTACCTGCACGGTACATATCAGCTTGGTATATAGCGTTAACTTCTACGCCAACTTTTGCAAGCTGTGACTCGTACTTTCTTTCTTGGTAGCGTGCGTAGCACTCTTCCATTTCGTATGGATCTGGGACATCGACAATTGGTTGGAACATGAATTCTTTGAGTTCCTCTTGCTTTGGAAGGTTCAGAGGGATTTTTCTAAAGGTATCGTAATCATCCCAACTAAAGATAAAACGAACGCTTTTTCCGCGCTTTCTCAATGCTCTTGCAACTAGATCAACAGTGATTGTTTCTCTAAAATTTCCAAAGTGAACGGTACCTGAAGGGGTAATTCCACTAGCAAGAACATAGGTCTCCTTATTGGGATTATTTCTGATGATGCGATCGGCCGTAAAGTCCGACCAGTGAATAAGATCGTTAGAATTGTCACTCATATATGTATCCTTTTTAATTTATAATTTGGTAACATTGACAAAGGCACATTAAATACCATCTTGAGTAAAAATGTCCAGCATTGTTAGCGCTTTTTTTGGTCTACCTGCTGATAACTACAGAGTTTTAAGAATAGGTTTTAGATATGATTTTTTTGATTTTTAAAGTAATCGCACTTTTCTTTTTTATGATGTTCATCTCATTTGTTTTGAAATTAATCATCACAGTATTTAAAGTCGGGCGACGCGTCAAAGAACAGCAGAGTCACCATCAGGGTGGAGCTCAAAAAAACTACGCCAGTGGTCAACAGTCGGGGAAACAAGACATTGACGCAGAGTATCGTGTAGTTGATAAGGATTAGTCGTTCCTCTACTTGTACGGACGTCTAAAACCATGAGAACTAATAGTTTTACCCATCAAATTCCTCCGATTTCCATTGCCTTTCCTCCTCCATCAGTATTATTATTTTCCTGCAATTAAAACCCAAACTAATATATAAACCCCACATTCCATGAGGACACTTATGTTTGAAAACTTTAAAGTACCTGCTGAATTAGTTCCATCTGATCCCCGTTTTGGCTCAGGCCCATCGCTTATTCCACTTAACCACCTTCAGTCTTTGATTGACCTCGGTCCAAATTTACTTGGAACTTCACACCGAAAAGCTCCAATCAAGAATATGGTTAAAGAGTGTCAGGAAGGGCTAATGAGTTACTTCAACGTACCAAGTGACTACCTTGTCGTTATGGGTAATGGTGGAGCAACATATTTATTCGATGCACTAGCTCTTGGTATGGTGCAAAAGAAGATCACTCACTTTACATGTGGTGAATTCTCTCAGAAATGGTTTAAATCTTCTAAAAAGGTTCCTTGGATTCAAGCAGAAGAAGTTGCTGCTGAGTATGGAACAGGAATCAATGCAAAAGATTGTTCAGATTCTGATGTAATCGCAACTACTCTTAATGAGACATCAACTGGTGTGGAAATCAATGATCTTCCAAAAGTCCATGATGACGCGCTTCTTATGGTTGATGCAACTTCAGGTGCAGGGCAGGTTCCATGTGATGTTTCAAAAACTGACGTATTCTACTTTTCTCCTCAGAAGGTATTCGCTTCTGAAGGTGGTCTATGGGTTGCGATTATGTCTCCAAAAGCTGTAAAGCGTGCTCTTGAAATGAACGAAGATAAGACTCGTTATATTCCTGAGATTATGAACTGGAAATTAGCAATTACAAATGCAGAAAAGAACCAGACATATAACACTCCTGCAATCATCTCAATTTGGCTCCTAAAAGAGCAGGTTAATAAGATGATCAAAGAGGGTGGATATAAAGCTGCTCAAGAGTATGCGCAGAAGAAAGCTAAGCTTGTTTACGGTTGGGGCGAAGAGATGTCATATCTTTCTTGCTATATTGAACAACCAGAGTTTCGTTCAACGGCAGTTGCTTGCATCAATGTTGATGACAAGTACAATGTTGAGCCACTTCTTAAAAAGCTTACTTCTGAGAACATTGTTCACGGAATTGAGGCCTACAGAAAGCTTGGAAAAAACCAGTTTAGAATTTCGCTATTTCACAATGTTTCCTTTGAAGACTTAGAAAAGCTAACCAAGCTTCTTTCTGCAGCAATTGAAGCAGAAATGTAATTTAAAAGTATATTTTAAATATGTATCAGGGCCGATTTTTTCGGCCCTTTTCTATGTACAGTTTGCTTTGGTTTTGACAATATGTTGCGTACTAAAATTAGAGATAGGATATTATGAAGAATACTAATTTGCTCGCCCTTGGAGTTTTAATGCTTTCATCTATTTCCTTTGCTGCAGAGCAAGTTCCTGCTGCAAAGGAAACTGCAACATGGAAAGATGAAATCACCGCTCCTTTTACAACTCCAGGTGCCTACGCTTTTGGTTCTGGAATGGCCACTGCCGGCATACTCAAACTCTTTTTTACAGATAGTATTATTAATGAAGTAAGGGATAGCTCTAGGGCGAACAACTCTCTTGGAGAATGGGATCACCGCATTGATTTGATGGGCCAACTGGTTCCCAATGCTATTTATGCTCTTGGAATGGGGACTTACGGTTACTTCGGTGACAAGAATAACGGTAAGGAAAATGCAATGATCATGGTGAAATCAACTGCATATGCTGCTCTTTTAACAACTGTCCTAAAAAATACCATCCGGCAACGTCGCCCAGGTAATGGTGCCCGAAATAGTTTTCCATCTGGCCACGCAACAACAGCTTTTGCTTTTGCCTCTGTCGTAGGTTCGCTACACGAATGGTATTACGGGGTTCCTGCTTATGCTCTTGCAGGCCTTGTTGGCTACCAGCGACTCAATTCTGGCGTACATTTTTTGCATGATATTATTGCGGGAGCTTCAATTGGTATTGCCTATGGAATTGGTATTGCCGATCTTGCAAAAGGGTCTTCTCAAAAACATGTTATTCTTCCAATGCCAACTCCTGATGGTCAGGGCCTAAGTTTTAACTACTTAACAACATTTTAATACAAGGTTATTTGATGCGCACATTAGCCATTTTTTTATTTCTTATTGTAACAAATTTCTCATCTCCATTATATGCCGAGGAGAAAGCGGAGTACACAGCTCCAGGTGCTTTTGATTTTTTAACGATGGGACCTCAGACGCTTAAAGAAGCGTGGAAGATCTCTTTTCGAAAAGAGGCCTTACCCGCATGGGGTGTGATTGCAGGAACTACTGCCTTAACCTATTATTATGATGAAGAAATGCTTCTTGAAGTTCAGCGCATGGGTCGAAGACTTGGAATTGGGAATCATGACCACACTACTGGTGCTGTAACAGTCGGTGGGATGGACCTTATTAGAGTTCCAACAGATTTCGGATCTACAATGTACTATTTTGGTGATGGATGGACCCACCTTGCCCTCTCTTTTGGTTTTATGGGAACAGGTGCTTTAACAGATGATAATCGTGCACTGCAAACTGGAAATCAAATCCTCCACGGCATGATCTGGTCCACTGTTCCTAATCAAATGTTAAAGCGCAGCTTTGGCCGTGAGAGCCCCTATCGGAGATCAGAAAAAAGAGGGGCGTGGAGACCATTCCCTAGTCCTTCAACTTACAATAACAACGTTTCAAAGTACGATGCAATGCCTTCAGGCCATGTGATGACTTTGACTATGAGCTTAACTGTTATTGATTCAAATTATCCTGAATACAAACTGTATACCCGCTCAATTGGTGGAACTATGCTTACTCTTTTATCTCTTCAGATGATGAATAACGGAGTTCACTGGGCCAGTGATTATCCTCTTGGAATAGCTATGGGATATGTATTTGGAAAAGTTGTTTCAAGGCAGGGAAAAACAGTTCAAAGTGGTAAAGGGAAAGTTTCAAATTTTGTATTACTCCCATACCACTTAAGTCAAAATGGGCAACGTGTCTCAGGATTCAATATGGGATTTCTCTTTTAGAGATGTCTCATCTTCACTGTCGTAGTTGTGTGCAACTTTGCAGTGCTTATTGATTTGAGCAATTAACTGAAATTTCTTGAATGGTTTTGCAATTGTGCTATTGCAGCCAATCTTACTATACTGCTCAATATCATCAACTGTTGTATTGGCAGTAAGAGCAAGAATTGGTTGCCTGTATAGCTCATTATATCTTTGATGCTCTCTAATTTTAGTTGTAGCTTCGATACCATCCATAATGGGCATTTGCATATCCATCAGTATGATATCATAATTATTTTCATGGACCTTAGACACGGCCTCAATTCCATTAACTGCAAAATCAATAGTGTAGGGTGTTTCCATTAGAAAGAGACTAACAATCTCAGAATTTGGAAGACTATCTTCTACTAAAAGAATTTTGAGTTTTGGCAATGTTGCTGGAATATTAAATTGGTAGCTGCTATCTTTTTCTTTTTTCGTTTTTTCTATAACGGTCTTCACCAGCTTAATTCCCTCATCGTTATCTTTAGGCAATTGCTGGAAGCGAGCAGTCTTTTTTGGCAGCTCTGTAGGTAAGTTGGTAAAAAGAAATTGTGTAAAAAAACAACTGTCCAAAAGAGTAGTGAAGATATTTACATCCATCTTCTCAACACCAGTACCAACCATTGCTAAATCTGTTTTAACGAGTTCTGAGTTTGCAACATAGTCACTGATACTTTCATAAAGGGAGATGCTGATATCGTCGCAAGAAAAGAGTTCTTTAAAGCGATCAATCTCTAAAGTGTCTTTTGTAATGATTGCAACGATTGGTTGACCTGCTTGACCTGTTTCGTCCCGCTTAATTGTTTCCTTCACCTTCAGTTGTAGTGGCAGATAGAAACAAAATGTGCTTCCTGCGCCCTTGGAGCTCTCAACCGTAATATCTCCACCCATTGCAATCGCAAGTCTTTTTGAAATAGATAATCCAAGACCTGCTCCCCCATATTTTCTAGACATGATCTCATTTTCTTGGGAGAAACGCTCAAAGATCTGTTCAAGTGACTCATGAGCAATTCCAACACCAGTGTCAGTAACCGATACACATGCGCGAAACATCCCATCTGTGTTCTCATCAATAGTCGTTTCTAGTATGATTTGTCCATGCTCTGTAAACTTTATGGCATTACTTATAATGTTGATTAAGATCTGACCAACACGGTTGGGATCACCTGTAAAAGTTTGGTTTCCTAGGAGATCATGATTTGATATTATTTGAAGATTTTTTTGCTCGGCGCCTTTTTTAAGGATGCTGATGCTATTTTCTAAGATTTGCTTCAAACTAAAAGAGCTATTATCAATTTTTATATTTCCTGATTCTATCTGAGAAATTTCTAGAATATCACTAACTAAGTGTTCAAGAATTGCTCCAGCATTACTTTGAAGTTGTAGGATATCAGTCATCTCTGGAGATGTTATATGGCCCTCTAGAATTTCAGTACTTCCCAAAATTGCATTGAGGGGAGTTCTAATTTCATGAGATATGTTTGCTAGAAAGTGCGACTTTGCCTGGTTGGCACGCTCTGCTGATTCTTTTGCTGAGATGAGCTCTTTTTCTACATTGAGCATGATATCAACTTCTTGATTCTTTAAAGCAATTTCTTTTTCTTTTGAGTCAATGGATTTGTTTTTATTAATAATGGCAACGGACTGTAAAAAGAGAAGCCCAAAAGCAATTGGAGATAAAATTAGAATAATGAATATTGCATTTTGTCCTGTGATAAGCCACCAAATGTTCTTGGCGGAAAGCTCCATTTGAAGTTCATATATATCAGAAATAATGATTAATGCAGGAAATACTAATCCAATTAATGCCCCTGCGATTAAATACCGAA
>JAGLCH010000208.1 GCA_023146355.1 Bacteriovoracaceae bacterium
GATAGGTCGATAGAAAAGAAGTGGTCAAGAACAGAAATACTTTCTAATCCAGAAATTCTTATTACAGCAAGGGCACTATTAGAAGTGCCCGAACTGAGTGCGACAACTGGTTGATCGTCGTACAGAATTTTCATTAATCAGAAAGTTTGTTGGTCAAAAACTGCTGAATGATAGCAAATAGAGTCGAAACAAAAATATAAAGGACAAGGCCAGAAGGCATGTCCTTCATGATGAAACCAAAAACTAAAGGCATCGCCATCATTATTTTCTTTTGGTTATTGTCCGTCGTTGCCGTTGGCATCATCTTCTGCTGCAGAAACATTACGACAGTTAAAAGTACAGGAAAAACATAGTATGGGTCTTTAGCTGAAAGGTCAGTAATCCAACCAAAAAATGGTGCTCCAACGAGTTCAACTGCACTATAGAGAACGCGATAGATGGCAAAGAAAACAGGCATCTGAAGTAGAAGAGGAAGACAACCACCCATTGGGTTTGCGCCACCTCTTTTAAAGAGTTCCATTGTTTCTTTTTGAATACGTTGCTGATCATCTTTATATTTTTCTTTAATTTTTTGAAGTTCAGGCTGAAGTTTTTGCATCTTCTTCATACTCTTAGCAGACTTGTGCTGTAGCGGATAAAGAACCAAACGCATAAGAAGAGTTAAAATAATAATTGAAATACCATAGTTCGGTATAAAAGTATAAAGCCACTGCATTGCTCTGAGCATAGGTACAGCAATAATACCAAAGAAACCAAAATCTACGGACATTTCTAACTTATCACCAAGAGCAATAAGATCGTCATAATTCTTTTTAACAAAAACATAGTCCAAAGAAAATTCAGTCTTTGGTTGAACAAGATCAGCCGCTAGAACACCGGCTTCAGTTGTTGTAATTCGTAAGGAAGATTTATCCTTTAGAATGGCAGTAAAAATATGATAATTAAAATCAACGCCGACCCACTTAACTTCACCATCAACTACTTCATCATCACCGACAGTGATACGATCTGCTTCATTTGTATAATATATAAAATCACGGGTTGTATTCATTCCAATGCTCTTCTCAGTTGAACGCAATTGAAAGCGATAACGCAGAGGAGTTGAAGAAAAAAGAGTTGTGGAAAATCTACCATTAGGAAGAAACTTTCCTACAAACTTTATCCCATGATTAGAAATACCCTCAACCTCCGACTCACTTTTCTTGGTGAAAGAAAACTCGAGTGGCCTATAGGCTCCGTCAATAAAAGCAAAAAACTCATAAGGATTTGAAGCTCCGAAGATTTCACTGAATGAGTACATCTGCCCTGGTGATATAAAGTCGTGGAGGTTTAAGTTATTATCAATAACAATTCTACTCTCACCTGAAGTTAAAGAAAGCGGCTTTACTTTTATTGAAGAAACTTCCTTGCTTTCAATTTTATTTGTTGCTGTGACAATTGGTGCTGTAACCTGCTTAACCACACTTTTTTGAGTAACAGTAGTAGGTGCCTGTGTAGGAAAAAGATATTGCCAACCGAGAAGCACAAAACCGGAAAGTGCAATTGCTAGCACAAATCTTTTAGTATCAGAGTTCATATATTACTACTCCATTGAGAGTTAAGGGACGGGATCATACCCGCCAGGAAATAACTTATTACATCTTAGAATTCGCAGTAATGAATACCACAATGCTTTTAAAAAGGAAAACTTTTGAAATGACTGTATCGCGTATTCAGAACAGCTCGGATGATAACGACAGTTGCTTCCAAGATAGGGAGAAATACCCATTTGATAAAATTTGAATATATAAATAAATAATTTATTCATTCAATGATGCGCATTTAACTTCATTCATCAATTCTTGAAAAGAGTTGAGGAGATAGCGTTCAGCGCGATCATTATCAGAAACTTTTTTAAACAGATTCGGAGAAACAACAACTAAGATATCAGTTGAAAGAAACTTATGCTCAGAACAGCGAAATGAATCACGCATGAGTCTCTTTAAACGATTGCGACGATTTGCCTTTCCAACTTTCTTAGATACAGCAAATCCTATACGCGTTTGACTACTATCAACTGCAGTAGATTTAAAAAAGGCCCTTATCCAAGGGCGGCTCAGCGTTTTACTGCCTGATTTTAAATGTGCAAAGTCACAAGCCTTACGAAGCCTGTGACTTTTTTCAAAAGATGCGTAAGACACAACGTTCTATTTTGTACCAACAGAGACAGAAAGTTTTTTTCTTCCCTTTGCTCTTCTCGCCTTAATAACGTTTTGGCCACCAGGTGATGCCATACGCTTTAAGAAACCATGTACTCTTAATCTTTTCTTTCTTTTTGGTTGGTAAGTTCTTTTACTCATAACTAGTCCTTTTCTACGTCTACTCAATAGATATTATTTAACACAATATCAATATAGCTTCATACCTTTACAGGTTAACGATTAAAAGGTCAAACGAGAAATTGGTCAAGTAGGTAAAGCTGACGAGCGTAATCTTTTCACAAAAATATTCTTGGGTTGATACCAATCCGAGGCTATGTTAAAAATGTGTTCCCTTATATCTGGAGAAAAATCTTAAATGAGTAACGATGACGAGAAGTTTCCATTTTCTAATTTCTTAAAGCTCCCCAATGAGGACCGCAATAAGGTCGAAAGCTTATTTGATGAAAAAGTTTCTCAAAAAGGGACTAGTCCAGCAAATAAGGGCAATCAGTACAGCAATGAATTCGATTCTACCGAACTAAACTCAATTAAGAATGAAATTAATAACTATCTATCTGAAGCTATCGCTCCTCAGAAGTATAGCGCCTATTTTGATGGAAGTTTTTCACTAATCAAGCTTGATCAAGGTAAGGCCATTTTCTCTGTTGCTACCGACTTTATAAAAAATATGATTAAAAACCAATACCTCTCTGCCATTGAAGATGGAATTTTCACCGTTCTAGGCAAACGCTATACCATTGAAATTACAGTCAATAGTAATCCAAATGCAAGCATGAGTTCTAATAATCATAGTATTTTAAAGTCAATTGATCGCCACAGCAATAGTGTTCCTTATGATCTAGGGCTGAATCAATCTCCCGAAATCGTAGAAGAGAAGATTGACTCTCGCTACATTGAACATATGGAGCAGCCAGCAATACATAACAGCATTAATCCTAATAAAACATTTGAAAACTTCATCATTGGCCCATCAAATAGCGTCGCTGTTGCTACCGCTCAAGCTGCGGCAAACAACCCTGGAAAAACAGGGAAATACCCCTCTCTCTATTACTATAGCAATTCAGGGCTAGGAAAAACTCACCTTCTCCACGCCATTGGTAATCAACTCAAAGAGAATTTTCCAGGAAAAATTATCTGCTTAACCACTGCAATGAGTTTTATGAACGAAATGGTTAAATATATTAAAGACAATAAGATAATGGACTTCAGAAAGAAGTATGGGGAACAAATTGATGTCTTAATGATTGATGACATCCACTCATTAAGTAATAAGGAGAGAACCCAAGAGGAGCTCTTTCATATATTTAATATACTTTATGAAAAAGAAAAGCAGCTGATCTTTACTTCAGATAAAAAACCTGAGGAAATTGAAGGGATAAAAGAGCGCCTCAAGACGAGACTTCAATGGGGACTAGTTGTTGATATTCAACCACCAGATCTCGAAACAAGGATTGCTATCCTCAAAAGAAAAGCATCTTTGCTTGATATGTTCCTTCCTGATGATGTTATTGAGCTGATTGCCTCATCCATTAGAAAGAACATCAGAGAACTTGAAGGTGCCCTCTTAAGGCTTTCAGCTTACTCAGACCATATTGGCTGTGAAATAGATATTGAAATGGCCAAGGACTACCTAAAAATCAGCCCTAGCCTAGCTGAAAAAAATAAGATCACACTAGAGTCTATTGCATCTGTTACTGCTGAATATTACGATTTTCAAGTGGCCGACCTTAAGTCTCCTTCAAGAGTGAAAGATATTTCCCGCTCACGTCAGATAGCATGGTACCTCTCAATGAAGCTCATTAACTGTACCAATAAAGAAATAGCCACCTTTTATAACCGAAAAGATCACTCGACTGTTATCCACGGAGTGAGTTCAATTAATAAAAAAATTAAAGAAGACCATATTTTAGCAAAAGATGTTGCAACAATCGAAAGCAAGCTCTAGAAAAACTAATCAAAAATAATTTACATCTCTGCTTTTGAAAAAAAAAAATTTTTTTTGTCCACATTCGCAGTGGATAACTCTCTACAGTTATTATCTTTCCACAGCAAACTATACTTTTCCACAAGTTATCCACACAGGTTGTGGATAACTTTATCCCTATAACTTATTAATATTATAGCCTTTAAGCGCTGCGCAACTAGTGTTTTCCACATATGTGGAAAAAAGAAAAGAGGCAGAGTTGATATGTGGAAAAAAAACTTTCACCATGTGGATAAGAATGTGAACAAAACCAATAAAAAAAGGCCAAAATGAACAACCAAAATAAAAATAAAAAAGACGTGGAAAGATTATGTGGATAAGTGTGGATAACACATAGAAGGTGTGGACAAGTAAGAAGAATCTCCGAACATTAATTATGGCCAGTATAAAATCTTTCCCCACCCTACTGCGACTTATCCACTTTGCAAGTGGTTGAAATAAAAGTAATAATGGGACTTTTCAACTTATCCACGCCTCTATTATAATATAATAAAAGTAATATAATATAATAGAGAACAGGCCGAGACCAAATTAGTTGCTAAACTTGTTTTAAAGCGATAAAAAACTAAGAACTTATTGAAAGAGGACTAAACCAATGATCGTCAACGTACACACTGAGCTAATCAGAAACGCAGTTAATAAAATATTAACTGTAGTTGATAAGAAAAAGTCTAGACCTATACTCACCTACACGTTGGTTAAAGTTGAAAACAATAAAATAGAATTGTCAGCAACTGACCTAGAAGTTTCTGCAAAAGTAGTTATCAACGCAGATGTGGAAACAGAAGGAAGCTTTTGTGTAAATGCCAAGAATTTATTTGAGATTCTGAGAGAACTTCCACTAGATAATATTAATTTCAAAGTAGATGCAGATGGAAACTCACTTAAGCTTTCATGCAATGATATTCACTACTCACTACTCATTTATAATAGCAAAGAATTTCCAAATCTAGTCTTTGAAAATGAAAGGAACAAGTTTTCACTAGAAGCAAAAGACGTTACGGAATTTATCAACAGAACTTCTTATGCGATTTCAACAGACGAAACTCGTTTGTTTTTAAACGGCATATATATGCAAGAAATAGACTCTAAACTAAGAGTTGTTTCAACAGATGGATTTAGATTAGCTCTTCTTGAATTGCCATCAACAAATACTCAAATAGAAAACCTAATAAATGGAATTATCATTCCAAAGAAAGGTATATTTGAAATAAAAAAAATGTCCGATACTTTCCCAGAAAAGAAACTTAACTTCTCTCTTGATGATTCTTTTATATATGTTTCTGTTGATGAAAGTTATGCACTTTCCATCAGGCTTATTGCAAGAGAATATGTAAAATATCAGGCCGTTATTCCTAATAAGACTAGCTTTAAGATGCATACTGATAGAGGACAATTTTTTGATGCCGTTAGAAGAATAAAGATTATGTCTAACGAAAAATCTCATGGTGTTAAAATAAAACTTAGTCCAAACCTTATGACTGTTATGGCAAACCACCCTTCATTAGGTGATGCTAAAGAAACAGTTGCTATTGAGTACGACGGAAAAGAAATGGAGATTGGATTCAATGCTAAATATCTAATCGACACTTTAGCTTCATTTGAAGATGGAGATATTATGTTTGAACTCAATAATGAACTCTCTACTGTTGTTGTAAAGTCTCCTGAGCTACCTAGCTATATGGGGATTATAATGCCTCTCAGAATCTGATTTATTGGATGAGCGCTCTTAAAATTTTAAAGCTTCAGACTACAAATTTTAGGAATTTAAATTCGGACATCATCAGCTTTTCAACTGGTATTAATTGCATACTAGGTGAAAATGGGAATGGCAAAACAAATATATTAGAAGCTATCTATTACCTAGGTGCTAGAAAATCCTTTAGAAAAAATGCCAGTTTTCCACAAATATTAAGTTTCGATTGTGAACAACCTGAAATTTTACTAAGTGCAATGCTTACCTCTGAGGATAAGCGAGTGGTCCCCTACTCGGCTAGGGTTGAGGAAAAATCATCACAATGGTATCTCAATAACACGCCTGCTAAAAAAAAGCCTGAAATCAAAATAGTATTCATTAATCCTTTTGATTCATTTAATTTTATGAACAGCTCAAGCTTTCGAAGAGGCTGGTTTGACACCCATATCGGCCTTTTAAATCCACAATACAAGCGTGATCTCCGAAAATACATGGATTCACTTCGCTTTAGAAATGCCCTACTTTCTAAAAAGCCTGCCCACTATAATCAGCAAATAGCAGCTATTGATCCAGAGTTGGCCCGTCTTTCAGTCTACATTACCAGCATAAGACTAAAGTTTCTGGAGCAGATTAAGAATTACTGCAGTGACACCTTTAAAAAAATCTTTTCAGAGGACCACCTGCTAACAATTGAATTAGAGGGCAGATTTACGGGATTAACAGAAAGCGAAATTACAAAAAAACTCCAAGAAGGGCTGGTAAAGGACCGTCTAATCGGTCACACCTCCTATGGCATTCATAAAGATGATTACCAAATAAATTTTGATGGATTAAATGCTTATGACTTCTGCTCTCTTGGGCAACAAAAAATGTCTTATCTAAGCCTCATATTTGCCTATATAGAGCTTTTTAGGTATATTTTCACCTCCTACCCGATAGTACTTATTGACGACGTCTCAGGGGAATTAGACAGCTCTAGATGGCAGCGTCTAATTGAGTATCTGAAAAACAGCGCCTACCAGGTTTTAATTACTACGGCGAACGAAAGATTTAAGGAAGAATTGGAAAAAATTGATGGAGCAAATAAGATTTACATCACACACGGTTCCATACAACACACATAAGTTACTTTAAGGAGTTCCTTTGGAAAACGAGAATAAATCTATCTCTAAGGTTGGAGAGACATACACCGCTGATCAAATTTCAGTACTAAAAGGACTAGAAGCGGTAAGAAAGCGTCCAGGTATGTATATTGGAGATACTAGCTTTCGTGGGCTTCACCACTGCGTTTATGAAATTGTGGATAACGCTGTTGATGAGGCCATGGCCGGTTATTGTACAGAAATAAAAATTATTATTCATGTTGATAACTCTGTGACCGTTGTGGATAACGGCCGTGGAATTCCTGTAGGTATTCATCCTACTGAAGGTATTTCAGCGGCCGAACTTGTTTATACAAAGCTTCATGCCGGTGGAAAATTTAATGAAGACGGTGGTGCATATAAAGTTTCAGGTGGTCTACATGGAGTTGGGGCCGCTGTTGTAAATGCCCTTTCAAAATGGGTAAAACTAGAAATAAAAAAGGATGGGAAACTTCATTCTGTAACTTTTGAAACAGGAGACGCCAAGGAACCACTCAAGGAAATTGGTGTTTTAGATAACCCAAAAGAATCTGGTACAGCTGTTACTTTTAAACCAGATAGTGAAATTTTTGAAGTTCTAGAATTTAATTATGAAACTTTAGCGAAACGTTTTAGAGAGATGGCATTTCTCACAAGTGGATTAAAACTAAATCTAAAAGATGAACGAACTGGAAAAAAAGAGATTTTTCATTATGATGGTGGACTCTCAGCATTTGTAGAATGGCTAAATAGAGCAAAGAGTCCTGTTCATAAAGAGGTAATTGCTTTTAGCCAAACGAGAGATGAATACGAGGTTGAAGTTGCGATGCAGTGGACAGACTCGTATAGCGAAATTCTTTCGGGTTATGCTAACGCCATTTCAACTCCTGAAGGCGGAACTCATATCTCTGGTTTTAAAACGGCAATTACAAGAGTTTTAAATAACTACGCAAAAGAAAATAACTTACTAAAAAATATCAAAACTACTCTTACTGGTGATGATATGCGTGAGGGCCTAACAGCTATTATTTCAGTAAAACTTCCAGAGCTTCAATTTGAAGGGCAAACCAAATCAAAACTTGGAAACTCTGAAGTTGAAGGAATAGTTAATTCAATGGTTGGTGAAAGGCTGAAGCAATTTCTTGAAGAAAATCCCAATCTAGCAAAGACAGTAATTAGAAAGTCTGTGGACGCTGCATCAGCAAGAGAAGCAGCACGTAAAGCACGAGAACTTACTCGAAGAAAATCAGTTTTGAGTATGTCTGGTCTTCCAGGGAAAATGGCCGATTGCCAAGAGAAGGATCCTACTAAATGTGAAATTTACATTGTTGAAGGGGACTCTGCTGGCGGATCTGCAAAACAGGGGCGCGACAGGAAAACACAAGCGATTCTCCCACTTAAAGGAAAAATACTTAACGTTGAAAAAGCACGTTATGATAGAATTCTTTCCAGTCAAGAAATCAAAAATATGATTCAGGCATTTGGAACTGGAGTCGGAAAAGATTCATTTAACATTGCAAAACTTCGCTATCATAAAGTTGTAATTATGACTGATGCTGACGTCGATGGATCACATATTAGAACTTTAATTCTCACACTTTTTTACCGTCACTTTCCTGAACTTGTGGAAAATGGCCATATATATATTGCTCAGCCACCACTCTATAAATATAAAAAAGGCAAAACTGAAAAATATTTAAAAGATGATCTGGAACTAGATGAGTTCCTAGTAAATAATTCAGTTGCAAATGCACAAATTTTTGTGGATGGAAAAATTATTGACAGTGATAAAGCTAAATTTATCGTAAATAAGCATCGCCATTATTCTTCAACAGTAGCTTCGTACGACATTAATTTTGATAGCTTATTACTTTCTAAAATTGTTGAAGAGTCCGAGATAAATGCAGAAAACCTTAAAGATAAAGTTAAAATTGAGGCAGCAATTGCTAAGTTGGACGAATATTTCAAATCGCAATCTCATATAAATTTAAGGAATTATTCTTTCGTAATCGAAGAAGATCATGAGCATAATTCGCACATGGTTAAAATAGAAGTAAGAACAACAGCGAGAACAAAAAAGTTTAAGCTCACTGAATATTTTCTAGCATCACCAGAGTTTGCAGACCTTCATAATAGTTTTGAGGGGGTAAAAAAATTCCTCAATGCTAAATTTAAAATAATAAAAGAAAAGACTGGGGAACATGAGTTTGACACTATCGAAGGATTTTCTAATTTCATTATGAATGAAGGAAAGCAAGGTGCTTATATTCAACGCTATAAGGGACTTGGAGAAATGAATCCAGATCAATTATGGGAGACTACAATGAATCCTGAGAACAGAACTCTGCTCCAGGTGAAGGTAGATGACACAATTGAAGCAGATCAAACTTTTTCAATTCTCATGGGAGATCAAGTTGAGCCACGTAGACTTTTTGTGGAAGAAAATGCTCTCAATGTAAGAAACCTAGACGTTTAATTTAAGGATACACATATATGTCAGATGATACTAAAAAACCAGAAAACGAAATAGCTCATGGCAATATTGAGCAAATAAATATTCAAGAAGAAATGAAGGTATGTTACCTCGATTATGCCATGTCTGTAATTATTGGTCGCGCCCTTCCTGATGTTCGTGACGGACTCAAACCTGTTCACAGAAGATGCCTCTACTCAATGTACTCTCTTGGGAATTTTCACAACAAGTCGTATGTTAAATCGGCTAGAGTTGTTGGTGACGTAATTGGTAAGTATCACCCACACGGTGACTCTGCTGTTTACAACACCATCGTACGTATGGCTCAGGATTTCTCTATGAGATATCCTCTAGTTGATGGACAGGGAAATTTTGGCTCAATTGACGGTGATAATGCTGCTGCGATGAGATATACCGAGATTAGAATGAAGCGCTATGCGGAAGACATGCTTCGAGACCTCGAAAAAGAAACAGTTGATTGGCAACCAAACTTTGATGACTCTCTAAAAGAGCCAAAAGTTTTGCCTAGTAAAATTCCTAATCTTTTGGTTAACGGATCAACAGGTATTGCGGTTGGTATGGCCACAAATATTCCGCCGCATAATCTAACTGAAATAATGAACTGTTTGATGAAGCTCTTAGATGACCCAGAAACATCTATTTCTGACCTTATGAATATTATGCCTGGTCCAGACTTTCCAACGGGTGCATCTATTCATGGAACAGAGGGAATCAAGTCTGCCTACCATAATGGTAGAGGAATTATTCAGCTTAGGGCTAAAACTGATGTTGAATCCTTTGGCCGCGATAGAGAGCGTATCGTGGTTACAGAAATTCCTTATCAGGTAAATAAGGCTAAAGTTATCGAAAAAATCGCGGAACTTGTTAACTCAAAACAAATTACGGGAATCTCAGATATTAGAGATGAATCTACAAAAGACATTAGAATTGTTATTGAACTAAAAACGGGAGAAATTGCTTCTGTTATTCTAAATCGTCTTTATAAGCATACGCAGCTTCAAACTTCTTTTGGTATTATTTTCTTGTCCATTATCAATGGTTCTCCAAAGATTATGAATATCAAGCAACAACTTCGAGCTTTTATTGATCATAGAAGAGAAGTTGTAATTAGAAGAACAGTTTACGAACTGAAGAAGGCAAAAGCTAGAGCTCATATTTTAGAAGGTCTCAAAAAAGCTGTTGATAATATTGATCCAATTATTGCATTAATCAAAGCAGCAGAAGGTCCACAGCAGGCCCGTGAGCAATTAATCAAGAAATATGAGTTATCTGAGATTCAGGCGCAAGCTATTCTCGATATGAAACTTCAGCGTCTTACTGGTCTTGAAAGAGATAAGATCGTTAAAGATTACGAAGAAATTATGAGAGAAATTGCAAGACTAGAAGGAATCCTTGGATCAGAAGAGCAAATTTTGGCCATTATTAAAGATGAGTTCACAAATGTTCTGGAAGAATATGGGGATGAGCGTAGAACAGATATCGTCGCTAAGGCAGATGAGATTCAACTTGAAGATTTAATTACTAAAGAAGAAGTAATTGTAACCATAACCCACAAGGGCTATATCAAGCGTATGGCCATTGATACATACAAAACCCAAAAGCGTGGTGGTACAGGAGTAAAGGGATCTGGCGGAGTTGAGGATGATTTCTTCACTGATATCTTTACTGCCAATACCCACTCCACACTGCTTTTCTTTACGAGTCGCGGGCAGGTATTTGCAAGAAAAGTTTATAATATTCCAGAAGGAAGTAGAACTTCAAAGGGCAGAAACCTTGCGAACCTAGTTCCAATTAGTGCTGGTGAAAAAATTAAAGAAATTGTTATTCTTCCTGAAGATACAAATGGCAAATATTTATTATTCGCTACTGAGCGAGGACTTGTTAAGAAAACTTCTCTAGAGGAGTATAAAAATATAAAACAATCTGGTCTTAAAGCAATTAAAATCCAAGACGGAGACAACTTACTGCGTGTTCGTGTTACTGATGGCTCTAAAGATGTTCTACTTTGTTCAAGTGCTGGAAAGATTATACGTTTTGCTGAGGAAGATGCTCGTGCAATGGGACGCGTTTCTCAAGGTGTTAAAGGAATTACTCTCGACGCGAGCGAAAAAATTATTGGGATGGAAATTATTGATGACTCAGTAGAAATCCTATCGGTTACAGAAAATGGATTCGGTAAAAGAAGTCAGTCTTCTGAGTACCGCAAGCAATCTCGTGGCGGTAAAGGAATTCTTGCAATGCGCCTAACAGAAAAAAATGGGGATATTGTTGAGATAAAGCCAGTCAATGATAAAGATGACCTCATGATTATCACAAATAAAGGACAAGTCATTCGAACTGGAATTGCAGGAATCTCTCTTATGGGTAGAACAACTCAAGGAGTTCGAATAATTCGTCTTAAGGAAGAAGAAAAAGTTGTTGCTGTTGAGAAGGTCGTTGAAGTAGAAGTTGACAGTGAAAATGTTGAAGAAAAATAGAATACACTTATGGGCGGTAATTTTTTTTGCCGCCTTTTTTGTATCATGTGATTTTACCCCGAAACTCTATAAAGAGATTATTCAGGCACAAAAGTTCTTGATGGAGCAAAATTACGACCGGGCAATCATCAAGTATGAGCAAATTCTAGATGAAGACCCTTCTAGTGAAATCAAAATCAAAATTTTTTATCAGTTAGGAGAGCTCTACTCTATTCAGCTCTCAGATTATGATAGAGGCCTTCATTACTATAAAAAAATAAAGAAAATTTATCAAAATCCTCTCTGGCTTGTTAAGGCGGAGGAGAAAATTGCTGATATTCAATTCTCCTATAATAAAAAATATATTGAAAGTGCGATGAGCTATGAAATGTTGGTGCGGTTTACACCACGTCTAAAAAATTTCGACTACTATCAATATAGATTGGGCCTCTCATATCTTAATGGCGCGAAACTTGAAAAATCGTTTAAGGTTTTTACGGCAATAAGTGAAAACTCATCCCATAGATATTTCATTAAATCGATTTACCAATTAGGAGTGATAAGCTTTCGCCAACGTAAGTGGTCACGGTCAATAGCTTATTGGAAAGAATATATTCAGCGAGAAAAACGCAAAGATGAAATTATTAAAACCAAATTCTTAATGGCAAACGCCTACGAAACAATGGAGAAACTTAAAGAGGCCTATAATATGTATTATTCGCTTCTTGGTGAGTATCCTAATACTGGGGTAATTAAGAGTAGACTTAATTCCATCTACGACAGAAAGGTCGCGAGGAAAAGATAGTGAACCTTGATACAAAATGGATAAAAACTCTGGCCCTTGCTCTTAGTCTTCCTGGAACAATTTTGGTTGCTGCTTTTTCTGCAAAAAAAATTGTTGAAATGAATTTACTAAGTCCTCTTACTGCTATCATCTTATTTCTGCTTATTGTGGGAAATTCAATTTTTTTAATGGTGTACTATGCATTCAAAAATAAAGATAAATCTTAAAAAATATGTTCTTTTATCACTTCCAATACTTGGCATATCTCTAGGTATCTCATCTAACACGATGGAAATAATTGCCATATTATTAGCATACCTTTTTACTCTGGTTAATCAAATTCTTCTGGTCTATGGAGTTACTGAATTGCTGAACCCCGCATATATTGAGACTCCCAGCGAAAGACCGATGAAACTCATCGTTTTTTCTTTTATAGCGAAGCTATTTATTTTAGCAGGAGTTCTAGTTTTTTGTGAGCAGTTTATGGGGAAACGGGTTATAATACCTGTAATTAATTATGTTATACTAATATTTGTAATGTTTTATAGTATTGAAAAAAAGGTCAACCAATGAAAAAGGGATTTTTTATTGCTCTGTTGTTGTCTCCTGCCCTTGCCTTAGCAAGTGGTGGCTTTTCTTGGATTTCAGCAATTATTCACAAATTTCATCTTCCTGTTGCAGAGCATATTTTAACATTTGCTTTGGTTGGAACTCTCATTATCCTTGGTGGTGTTCTTTATCGTTCAAAACTTTCAAAGGTTAAAGACATTGTTATTCCAGACAAAGGAATAACATTCCGAAACTTTGTTGAGGGATATGGAACTTTCATTTTCTCACAATGTAGAATGGTTCTTGGGGATAGATACGCACCTGTATATTTTCCATTTATTGCGACAATCTTTCTTGTAATCTTACTGATGAATCTGATTGGGCTCGTTCCTGGCTTTATTCCACCTACAGAACATCTGAGTACAACATTTGCTCTCGGTGCTTTTTCGTTTATTTTTTATAACATTAAAGGTTGTAAAACTAATGGGACACTTAATTACATCAAACACTTTGCGGGACCTCTTTGGTACATGGCAATTTTGATTTTTCCAATTGAAATTATTTCAAACTTTATTCGACCTGTTTCTTTAGCACTACGTCTTAGAGGAAATATGATGGGTGACCACCTGGTACTTTCGATCTTTACAGATCTTGCACCATTTCTGGTTCCAATTCCATTCTACTTACTAGGACTTCTTGTTTGCTGCATTCAAGCTTATGTATTTACAATGTTAACAATGGTTTATATAGCATTGGCAATGCCTCATCACGATCATGCTGAGCATGCTAACGCACATTAATTCTAAAGGAGTTAAAATGAGAAAACTACTAATCGTTCTAGCAGCATTAGCACTACCAGTACTTGCCTTCGCAGCAGAAGGTGAAGCATCAAAAGCAACAGATTACATGAAGCTCGGTTACTTCCTTGCTATGGGTCTAGCTGCTTACGGTGGTACAGCAGCACAATCTAAAGCGGCCTCGGCAGCTCTTGAAGGTATCGCAAGAAACCCAGGTGCAGCAGACAAGATTCAAACACCAATGATCTTGGCCCTTGCTCTTATGGAATCACTTGTTATCTTCACACTTATTTCAACTTTCCTTGCGTAAGTAAAATAAGAAAAAAAGAAACAACGAGGGCCCTCATTCAAGGGCCCTTTTTTGTTTTTAAGATATACGGACGGTATCCTATTGTACTGTGTGGACAATATCAGTCTTGAAGCTCCTTTAGTGAAACTCTTAGCTTTCTAAGAAGAGTAAGTGCTCTTTCTGTATTGTCATTCTTTGTCGCTTTTATTGCAGCATTAACTTTGATCAGCATTTGTTTTAATTCCTTGGAACTAATTTCTACTATTAGATCATAGGAATCATCATCAACTATCGGCCCCATTGGGCGCGCAGCATCTTTCATACACTGTATCCCTTGAAACATACTGCTCTCTGCTATTTTGCTACAAACTTCTCCAGCAGAATCGTTGAAATCTTTATTGGAAAATGTTTGTGCACACTGCACTCCAAAAAGTGGACTCTTATTAGCAATGACGGAGCAAAAGTCGACTGCGCCATAGTGATACCTATGGCCAGCAACAGCGCCAACACACTTAACGGACTGGATCACGCTGCCACTGCCAATAGAATCACAAATTTGAAGAGAGTTATTTTTAAATAACTTATCAACAGCACTTTTTACACAGTTGATTCCATAAAAAATATTATCAGCAGCGACCTTTGAACATAGATCTGCAGCAGACATTTGAATTTCTTTGTTCACTACTGCCTTTATGCACTCCAATCCTTTTGATGAACTTAATTTTACAATGGCCGAGCAAACCTTTACACCTTCAGGCGTTATCTCATTTTTTATAATTATTTTTTCACATTCTTTGCCGAAATATGAATTCGAGTTTGTTAACTGATTACATAGTTCAACTGGCGTCATTGCCTGTACGACTCCTGCTATGCAAAGTGTTCCTACAGCTGCTGTCATTAATCTAGTCCATTTCATTTCTCTCTCCCTTTCCCCATCAAAGATGGTGGTGAATTCACTAG
>JAGLCH010000209.1 GCA_023146355.1 Bacteriovoracaceae bacterium
TCTTTAACTGTGATCGGGAAACCAAACCAGCTAGGAGTTGATCCCTTTGTCGCTTCGGGAAGAATAAGAAATTCAGAAAGGCAACTAAGCTTTTCAGTAAGAGTTGCGAAGTTCTTATTTCTCTTTTCAACAAACTTTGGAAGTTTTTTTAATTGTGAACAACCAATTGCTGCCTGCATATCTGAAACTTTTAGGTTGTACCCCACATGTCCGTAAACATACTTGTGATCGTAGCCGTGTGGCAGTTCACCAAACTGCATATTAAATCGATTTTTACAGGTATTATCCACACCTGGAGGACAGCAGCAATCACGTCCCCAGTCACGCATTGATTCTGCGATACGTCGTAGCTTTGAACTCTTCATGAGAACGGCGCCACCCTCACCCATAGTGATGTGGTGAGCAGGATAAAAAGATGTAGTTGCGATATCGCCAAAAGTTCCAACCATCTGACCTTCATAACGAGCGCCAACAGCGTCGCAACAGTCTTCGATTAACCAAAGGTTATGCTTATCACAAAACTCTTTTACCGCTTTCACATTGAATACATTTCCGAGAGTGTGAGCGATCATAACTAATTTAGTTTTTGGGCTTAATGCTTCTTCAAGTTTTGTTATGTCGACCTGATAGGTTCCAAGTTCAACATCAACAAAAACAGGAACGCATCCATATTGAACCGCAGGATTTACCGTCGTCGGAAAACCAGCAGCAACAGTAATCATTTCATCGCCGGCCTTCACTTGGCGATCACCAAGCTTGTGGGATGTGAGAGTTGCAAAAGCAACGAGGTTAGCAGATGAGCCGGAGTTAACGAGAAGACAGTGATCCTGCTCCATCATTTTAGCAAATTCTCTTTCAAATTCTTCTGCAAACCGACCAGCAGTAAGCCACATATCAAGTGATGCCTCGACCATGTTGGTGAGGTCTTCTTCGTCCAAAACCTTACCCGACACTGGAATGTAATCAACTCCAGGTATTCTTACAATTTCACCTTTGTCTTTGTAAAAGGCCTTAGTGGCCTCGATAACTTTATTGCGCATGCCGTCACTCCAATATTTAAAAGAGAATCTATATTTATGTTTTACACAGTTTTACTAACTAACTATCATCATAGTCAAAGATAAATTTAATGAAGGAAACACACTATGTCTAATCTTGAATTGTCAGTTGTTATGCCTGCTTACAACAACTCTGCACTCACAACTCACTTCCTAAGTTCTCTTCTCATAAATACAGTGGGATCCAGCTATGAAGTCATTGCAATTGATAATGGATCAAGCGACGACACTAAAGAAATATTGCTGACCTTTAAACAGAAATTTTCAGATATTGGTATTTCATTTGAAATTCAAAGCAACCCAAAGAACGTAGGTTGCGGCAGAGCGCACAATCAGGGAGCAAGAGCTGCCAGAGGCAAGTACCTAGCACTTGCCAGCAATGATACTTGGGTAATGAAAGGATGGAATACATCTCTAATCAGTCAAATTGATAAACTAGACCTTGATATGGCATGCCCCTACAACTACGAGAAAGAATTTGATTCAGAAACAATTGATAAAATTGCTGAGGACTTCACTCGCAAAAATAAAAATCGGACCACAAATGAATGGGCGGCCATGTTTATGATGTTTAAGCGTGAAAGTTTTATCAAACTTGGAATGCTTGATGAACGCTTTTACGTTACCTATGAAGACATCGACCTTAAAGAGCGCTTTCTAGAAGCGGGAATGAAGTATCGGTTAGTTGGAAGCTGCCTCATCTGGCACAAGGTAAAGGGAACAAGAGGGCAAAGCTCTGATTCATCTCAAGTTGAAATCGATGGCCTGAAAATCTTCATGGATAAATGGGGGTTCGATCCAAGACCCCGCGATAATACATTTTGGGCGAAGAAAATCAAAAGTTTTAGAAAATTTCGCCGAAAATATGGATACCTTTAGGCTTCCGGGTTCCGGTTCCTTTTTAGGTTCCAACACACCTTTGTATACACGACGCATCAATTTGGTGCGTTTTTCAAATAACTACATCTTAAAGCTTACACTATTTATTTTTCTGAGAAGAATTGGTTTTTAGAACCATCAGCTTCTGTATGTTACACACGAATACAGAGACTTAAGTACTTTCACGTTTACATCGACACATAATCCTTATTATTATAAGGTAAATCCAACTAATACGGTGTATAATAGTAAGGATTATGGAGAAAACAATGAAAAAGATTAAGAGACCTATATTCCCAAAAGCGAAGATCGTATTAGACATTTTTGGAGAAAATATAAAGCTCGCTAGACTTAGAAGAAAATTCTCTACTAAGCAAGTATCTGAAAGAGCAGGCATTGGCGAGTCAACTCTCCTAAAGATTGAAAAAGGTGATGAATCTGTGGCCATGGGTAGCTACTTTAGAGTTCTATTCGTGCTAGGCCTCTATGAAGACTTCCTCCTAGTGGCCAAAGATGATGAGCTAGGGCGCAAACTCCAAGATATCGGTATGGTAACAAAGAAAAGAGCACCTAAGAGAATGCCAAAGGATAAGTAATGAGCACTAGAAAAGAGATCTATGTATTTGCTGATTGGCGTGAAATGGATGGACCTAAACTTATGGGAACTCTCTCTGTCGATGTGATTAGAGGTGGTGAGGTCTTTTCCTTTAATTATGAAAAGGGATGGCCTGCGCTCAATAATCTACAGCTCGATCCTGACTTACAATTATATCCAGGTGATCAATATCTAGCGACTAAGAAGCACAACTTTGGACTCTTTATGGATTCCTCTCCTGATCGCTGGGGAAGGAAGCTAATGCTTAGGCGTGAAGCAGTACTTGCAAGATCTGAGTCACGTACTCCCAACAAGCTATATGGTAGTGACTTCCTATTAGGTGTTTATGATAAAAATAGAATGGGTGCTCTGCGGTTTAAGCTAGACCTTGCGGGTGACTTTCTAAATAACAACCAAGACCTAGCTACACCCCCTTGGACAAGCATTAGAGAGCTTGAACACGCTTCACTTAAGTTAGAAGAAGAGGGTATTGAGAATGATAAGGAATATCTTAAATGGTTGAACATGTTAATTTCCCCAGGCTCTTCTTTGGGTGGTGCTCGACCTAAAGCTAGTATCATTGATAACGATAACCGCCTATGGATCGCTAAATTCCCCAGCAAGCTTGATGATGTAAATGTTGGAGGATGGGAAATGGTAGCTTATAAGATCGCTCTCGAAGCTGGCGTCAACATGTCGGAAAGTAAGGTCGAGAGGTTTAACAATGATAATTATACATTTATTACTAAAAGGTTTGACCGCTTAGCGACTGAGGAGCGAATACACTTCGCTTCAGCTATGACTTGCCTCGGTAGAGTTGATGGCGATGATCATGATTTAGGCGCTAGTTACCTAGAGATAGCAGAATTTATTACAATAAATGGCAGTAATATTACTGAAGACTTGCAGCAGCTATGGAGAAGAATAATTCTAAGCATATGTATTACTAATACTGATGATCACTTAAGAAACCATGGATTTATTTTAGATAGTGATGGTTGGAGATTATCACCTGCTTACGATATTAACCCTATACAAGATGGAGAGGGCCTTAAACTTAATATCTCTGAAC
>JAGLCH010000021.1 GCA_023146355.1 Bacteriovoracaceae bacterium
CCACTTGTCTTATTATCACTTCCGCAAGATGCAATGAGTCCCGCAATCAGAAACAGGGATACAATTTTAATAGTCTTAAACGCCGACATGGCCATCTCCTGAAACATAGTTTAGTTGTAATGGAGATATACCCCACTTCAAGATATTTATCGGACAAAATGACTATAACTTTAATTAATATTAGGCCAAGTATAAAGTAGCGTAACTATGCATGTAACAGTGCTAGATTGTTTTAGATTTTATTCTAATTAAGAAATTTGATTTTTCCCTAAATAAACCTATAATAACTGAACAAAACTAACAATCAGTCTAACAAAGGATATTTTATGAAGATGATCAAGTTCGTTGCTTCTGTTTTACTACTGACTTCACTAGTCGGTTGTGTTTCAGAGAGCGACATAAAAGAGATACTAAAGAAAGACCCAACAGTTTTGACAGAGGCCATTAAAGCAAATCCTACTGCCATCCTAAACGCTCTTCGAGAGGCCTCAAAACTAGCTCAAGCAGAGCAGGGAAAAGATCGCCAAAAGAAAGAGGAGCAAGAGCTTGAAAAAGCTATGGAAAACCCTCTTAAGCCTGTAGTCGACAAAAGCGTTGCATTTATTGGAGATATAAATGCTCCTATCGTTCTTGTTGAGTATTCTGACTTTGAGTGTCCTTACTGTGCTCGTGGTTACAACACTGTAATGTCCCTTAAGAAAAAGTACGGAAAGAAAATTCTGTTTATTTATAAGCACCTTCCGCTTAGCTTTCACCCAAAAGCTCGTCCTTCAGCTGAGTACTTTGAAGCTTTGAGAACTGTAAGTGAAAAAATGGCATTTAAATTTCATGATGCTCTTTATGAAGATCAGAAGAAAGTTAAGTCAATCACTGCAAGTTTCAAAGCATTTGCTAAGAAGAATGGGCTAAACGCAAAGAAGCTATCTAAGATTGCAAAGTCTGCAAAGGTAGCTGCAAAGATCAAGGCCGACGAAACTGAAGCTGCAAAGTTTGGAATGCGTGGAACTCCTGGTTTCATTATCAATGGTGTTCCAGTAAGAGGAGCTTATCCGCCAGCATACTTTGAAAAGATTATTTCAACTCTTCAGGCGAAGGGAAAACTTAAGCTATAATTTAAAATAATAGATTTTTTGATAGAAGCACCGGTATTTATTGCCGGTGTTTTTATTTTTGTCAAAAGATTGAACCCACCTTGAGAAAAAGCAGTTTTTAGTTTAGCCTATCATTAAGTAACATAAGAATCGAACCTCGTGCAAAAAGATGTAAAGAGTTTTTATGAATAATGAAGATGAACTATATTCACAGATACCAAGGCTTAGAAAGAATAAGGCCGTCCTAGCTACCCAAGATGATGGGCCGGGACTTTCTGAGTTGGTTCATAGGAACTGGGGAGTATTATCTCAGTATGATATTATAAAAGCACTCTGCTATGAGCTGAAAATGCTGCTTGATTCGCAAGATGTAGGCAGTCTCGTTAAGGGTATATTTACAGTTGAAGGACATCTCTCGTTGCTTGATGAGATCTATGAGGGAAATGATTCTCCTGATTTAGATCGATTTTTTAGGAACTTGTCACCCGTTCTTCTCAGGGCCTTGTATCAAAACTCAACACATCCAGTAAATACAGATCTTATTATTCACGACTGGATTGAGGCACTTAGAATTGCAGTAGAAGAAGAGTATTATTTTTGGCAAGAACAACTTCTAGAAGTCTGATCATTTCACTTATCTGCTGGGGCCAATTTGGCCCAAAAAAATCACAAATTCCAAAAGCGTCAAAAAACTAACGGTTTTCTGGCAGATTTTGCCTTTTTTCCTCTTTCTCACTTGATTGTGGTCCCCAGCAAATGTATAATTTTGACATAGACACAACTTCATGGCGGAAGTTGTATGTTTGCGGAAAAAAAATACCAGGATGGTGAATTAATGGCCGAAGAAGATACAGCACAAGGTACCGATAAATTTCAATCTGGTTCGGGACCTTCAAAAAATCCATTAGTAGCAGTGATGTTAATTGTGAACTTTGTGTTCATGATTGGGCTTGCGTACATGCAGTATGTAGGACATCAGAAGCTTGCCAATTCTCCATCGATTCAAGACGTTGTCAAAAGTGAAATGAAAGCAGTGATGGGTGAAGATGGTGAAAGCGTAACTGGAGAGGCCATTAAAGATGATGGCATTTTATTTCCGCTCGAAGGCTTTGTGGCAAACTTAGCACAAGGTGACGGTCCACGTCGCTACTTAAGGATGAATGTCGTTTTGAAATTTAATAAAGATTCTAACGAAGAGGAATTTAAGGCGCGCAAACCGCAAATTCGAGATTCAATCATTGGAATTGTTAATTCAAAAAGACCGAGTGACTTATTAAAACTCGAAGGTAAGAATTTTCTCAAGGAAGAGATTAAAGCAGCGATTAATACTTTCTTAGTCGACGCTCAGGTTATTGATGTTTACTACATCGATTTCCAAATAAACTAATCCGTTATTATCCCAGGAGGGGATTATGGCACAGGTACTTAGTCAGGATGAAGTTGATGCACTCTTAAACGCTGTTAATGATGGCGACGTCGATGAAATGGACGATGCTGATGGTGCAGATTTTGATTCTGATGATGATTCGGATGAAAATATACAGCCCTATGATTTAACCAATCAGGACAGGGTTATTCGTGGGCGAATGCCTATTCTCGAAATTATCTATGAAAGATTCATTAGACAGTTTCGTGTATCCCTATCGAATTCACTACGTAAAATTTCGACTATTTCAATGATTTCTACAGACCTTTTGAAGTTTGGAGAGTTCGTAAATACTCTGCCGATTCCATCATGTATGTGTATCATGAGGTTCAATGAGCTTCGTGGTCCAGCACTTCTTGTATTTGAATCAAAGCTTGCATATGCAATTATTGATTCATATTTTGGTGGAACAGATAGACCTTTTACAAAAATTGAAGGGAAAGAATTTACCCAGATAGAACTTTCTTTCATGAAGAAAGTTATGGACATGGCAATCAGTGATCTTGAAGATGCCTGGTCTCCTGTACATAGAATTGATGCCCAATATATAAGAACTGAAATTAATCCTCAGTTTGTCGGAGTTGTCCCACCGTCAGACGTTATTATCGCAACAACACTTGAAGTGGAATTCGAAGCTGCTTCGGGAACAATCATGATTGTTGTTCCATACTCAACAATTGAACCCATTAAGCAAAAGCTATCCTCTAGCTTTCAAACTGATAATGATATCGCAGACACAATTTGGACAACAGCAATGAATGCCCATATTCGTGAAACTGATGCAACACTCGTTGTTAAGCTTGGTGAAGCAGTAATGACCGTCGGTGATCTCCTCACTCTTGAAAAGGGTGACATCATTCCATTACAACAAGAGGCGGCAGGAGAAGTGTCAATGGAAGTTGAAGGTGTAGAGAAAATGAAGGCACTGATTGGAACATACAAGGGAAGTCGGGCCATTCAGGTTACCGAGATAATAGATTCAGAATCGCTAACATCAGTAGCGCAGGGGAAATAGTATGGTAGATGAACAAGTGGATACAAAAGTAGAAGCAGAAGTTGTTAGCCTTGCAGGAATTGCAGATGAAATTAAAGCTGGCGATGATGCACTTAATAAACTTAAAGTTCAAAATCTTGATTTTATTCTCGACATCCCTCTTAAGGTAACTGTCGAGCTTGGAAGAACTTCTATCGTTGTTAAAGATCTTCTTCAGCTAGGACAAGGTTCCGTTCTCGAACTAGATAAACTTGCAGGTGAACCTCTCGAAATTCTAGTTAATGGAAAACTAGTAGCTAAAGGTGAAGTTGTGGTTGTTAATGAAAAATTTGGTATTCGTTTAACAGATATAATTAGCCCAATAGAGAGAATCGAAACTCTCAATAAGTAACAGGACTTGTCATGAATGGAATAAAACTAGTACTACTATCGATCCTCGCACTTTGTATCAGCACAAGTGTTATGGCAAAAGCGAAAATCACTTCTCTTAATGTTGGTGAAGTTAATAGTGGTAAAGTAAATGTCTCGATAAATTTTGAAGGTGAACTTAATGGTAATCCTGAAATATCGACTCGGGGTGGCCTCTTGCAAGTGGCCATTCCTGATTCTGTTGTATGGCCTAAGATTGAGAAAAAAGTAAGGCTTGGAAATATTAGGTCAACTTTGATGGCATACCAGTTTGATAAAAACTTGGTTCGATTTAGAGCGCTTGTTCCTTTTTCACTTGTAGAGAGAGAGGGAGAGATCAGTCTAAATCTTAAAGATAATAAAATTATAGTAACCTTTCCAGTCATTGGCCCTTTAAAGAGTGCAAATACAAGAGGCCCATCAGTTCTATCGGTTCCAGAAGTAATTGTGACAAAAACGAAAACAAAAACAAAGAGTGCTAGGGATTATGATGAAGGCTACCTCGAGACACTTCTAAATAACAAGAAACCTGTCTCTAAAAATACGAAATTATTTCCGGGTAAACAACTCGATGAAGATAAAGTTGCTATGGCCCTATCTGGTATTGATAAGGAAGATAATGGAACTGACATTGCTGTTATGACTATGGTCGGAAAGTTTGCAGGATTTTTAATCATTGTTCTTGGGATTTTCTTTATGGTTGTAAACCTATTCAAAAAAGGTGTTATGAAAAAAGGAAAGCTTGGCTTTCTAAATAATACAGATGTTGTAACTATTCTAAATACTACCTATGTTGGACCAAAAAAGAGCTTGATGCTGGTCAAGGTGCATAAGCAAGTATTTCTTATTTCAAATGATGAAAAAGGAATGAACTTCCTATCTGAAGTAAATGACACAACAGGAATATTAAAAAATGGTGAAGAGGCAGTTAGTGGCGATAATTTTGACACCAACCTAGGCAGTGCCGAAGTTAAGAATAAAGATTTTAAACTAAAAGATATTTCTGAAATGCAGACTCATGGGCCGTCATCGGGCCAAAGTACAAATCTTGCGAGCTTTCTCGATGCGAAACCTGTTATGGATCAAGTTAAACTATCTGACCAAATTAAAAAGAAGGTCAAAAATTTAAAGGCATTGCAGTAGATGAGAATAATCGAAAAGATCTTAAGTATTTTAAAGTATGTAATGCCAGCAGTTCTTCTGTTGGTATTTCCATTACATTCCTACGCTCAAAGTGCAAACTTGCCAGGCTTATCTGTAAATTTTGGCCAAGGAGCTGACCTTGTCGATTCGATTCAGGTTATCCTTCTTTTTACGGTTATTACTCTTGCGCCAGCAGTTTTAATTCTCTGTACAAGTTTCACGCGTATCATTGTCGTCCTATCTTTTATGAGACAAGCAATTGGGACACAGAACTTGCCACCGAATCAATTACTTATTGGTTTCGCAATGTTTTTGACTGTATTTGTGATGCAACCAACAGGAACTGCAATCTACAATGATGGTATAACTCCGTATATGAAGAAGCAGATCACAACGGTTCAGGCACTTCAGGTAATTGAAGTTAATCTCCGATCATTCATGAGTAAGCAAGTTCGTAAAACTGATATTGCTCTTTTTTATGATGTAACAGGAAAAAAGGCCCCACAGACAATTAATGATGTGCCCATTCATTACCTGATTCCTGCCTTCGTTATATCTGAATTGAAAACAGCATTCCAAATTGGATTCCTGCTCTATATTCCATTTCTTATCTTAGATATGGTTGTTGCATCTGTTCTCATGGCCATGGGTATGATGATGCTTCCACCAGTTGTAATTTCGCTACCTTTTAAGTTGTTACTATTTGTTCTTGTTGATGGCTGGCAATTAGTCACGGGCTCAATACTTAGGTCGTTTAACTAGGAGTACTAATGAATGATGATTTTGTAATCGATATTGCGGGTCGAGCGATCAAAGTTGCTCTCATGATCTCATCTCCCATGCTCCTAGGGGCCTTGGTCATGGGTGTCTTGGTGTCGTTATTTCAAGCTGTAACTCAGATCAATGAGCAGACACTTTCGTTTATTCCTAAGATCTTAGTAATTATCGGGGCCATTGTTTTATTTGCACCATGGATGACTGATACTTTGACCAGTTTTACGAGAGAACTTTATATTGATATTCCAAGAGTAGTTTCTGGTAGATGATTGATATTCAGCTGATCGACTATTCCGTATTTGTGGCCTTTTGGCTCGCGTTTGTCAGAATCTCTGCGATCTTGTTTCAATACCCTATTTTTGATAATGCTGCAGTTCCTAGTACCTTGAAAATGGTAACGACAGTTTTAATAACGTACACATTCTTTCCAACTATTCAGGTTGAAATACTCAAAGATATTAATTATATCGGTGTTGATCACTTTTGGGTTCTAACTATTTTTAATGCGCTTATTGGTTTGATCATAGGTTTTTTTGTAAAGATCATTATGACAACTTATGTTTCTGCCGGTGGACTTATTTCCCAGCAAATTGGTTTTGGTGCACTAAAGTACTTCGACCCTACTGCAGCTGCCCAAATAGGACCATTTGAAAAGGTTCTACAGTGGACTGTCTTACTACTTGTCATTACTTCTGGAGCTCTTTTTCCTCTATTTAAAGGGATGCATGGAAGTTTTTTTAATATTCATATTTATGATTACAGTGCGCTTCAAGGGGCCACTCAGTTTTATATTGGTTTCTTTAAATCAATTTTTCTTTCAGGGTTGATGCTTTCTTCTCCCCTTATTTTTACGAACCTACTGATTATGTCTATTTTGGGTGTCATTGCGAGAACAGTACCCCAGATGAATGTACTTATGGTCAGTTTTGTTATTAACATCGGACTAGGTCTACTGGTATTTTTCTCAATTCATTATGAGTTTTTTACAGTGGCCTATAAGCTTTATGTCGACAAACTGGGACAGTGGTTCCAGTTTATCGCGTAGGTAGGTAATGGCAGAAAATAGCGACGAAGAAAAAACCGAAGACCCCACCGAACATAGGATTCAAGAATCCAG
>JAGLCH010000210.1 GCA_023146355.1 Bacteriovoracaceae bacterium
CCACGGAGTCGTGGTAAGCACTCTATCTGTTTCTGGGCATAATAGATATCAATGTGTTCTGCATATATCCGAGCAAAAACACATTCCCCAATAAGCCGACTGGGTAGCGAGTAGCTATTGTGTTGAATGTTAATCGTGCTGAACCTGGTAACCTTAACCTTGATCCGCTTGCTATTATCAAGTCGGTTATTGGGTAGTGATTTAAGGGAGGCGAGTTCTTCTTTGAGTCGATCTGTCCGTCCTGCATTTAATTGTTTGAATATGCCACGGACAAACAGAAGGTAGCTCTCTCTATCTGGGAAGTCTCTGTTTCCACGGAGAAGGAGTGATTGATCAATTGCCTTTTTGAAACGATAATGACTCTGTTCTACATCCCCATTTTCATTTGGTTTTCGGACTTGAATTTTTCGTCCTGTCGTCTTGTAATGGGCAAGCAGGGCAAGATACCGTTGCGTAAATTCAGCCGAATTACCTAGTTGGTACACCGCAGCAGTGAGCTGATCAGTTTTGTGCTCGCTTGGTACTCCCCCTAGCTCCCATAGTGCGTTTTGAAGGCCTTCGCTTAAGCTTTCAAAGCTCTCAGAGAAACAGAGTGTTCCTGTCTCCCAGTTAGAATACGGAAGAACAAAGTGATAGAACATGTGATCAAATGGTTTTCTGCCAATGGTTACGCTTAAGTCACTCATATGCGTAAAGTCTGATTCAGAGACCTTACCCGGTGGATAGTCTTGTGGGAAAAATACTTCTTTGGCGGGTCCCTCAAGTGCACGCCATCTCTTTATCTTGCGTTGTAATGTTCGAATCTCACCATCTTGATGTTGACCAGGATAGGTCCTCTGAAGGTATTGAAATATTGTTTTTGCTTCAAGGCCTGAGTTTCCTTCTAGGAATGTTTTGACCTCTTCCCATGTTTTTTCAAATGGATCTTTTCGGGTTCGCCAGGTGTGCTCTTTCGACTGCTCACTGGGTAGCGTGTTGGTCTTTATGTATTTTCGAGCGGTGTTATCACTCATGCCTGATTTCGATGCTGCGTGGAATAGG
>JAGLCH010000211.1 GCA_023146355.1 Bacteriovoracaceae bacterium
ATTGCTAGTAAGCTTATTAAAATCTGAGTCTTCGCTATAAGTGGCATTGCTAGTAAGCTTATTAAAATCTGAGTCTTCGCTATAAGTGGCATTGCTCCCTGAACATCCTTGTAGAGTAATAAATATGAATAGTAGTGTAATAAATTTCATAAAAGCTCCTTACTAGTTGCCGGTAACGCCGTCTTTGCCCTTTAGGCCAACTTTTCCAATCTGGATAATAGGAATCTGTCTAGGGTTACTAATAACATCAATAGTTCCAATCCTACCAGGGTCGCCACCGGCACCAAAACTTCCAGGCATACTGCCACCACCTCGGCTTCCGCCATCAGCTCCCTCTCCACCGTCACCAGAACTATTAAAGACTATAATCTTTGAAAACTCACTTCCAGTCATGCTTCTTGAAAAATCAAAATGAATATCACTACTGTTGGCCCCAGAGACACCATCACGACCAGAGAAACCATTTTGCATGCTTTGAACTTCATGTGCATAGTTAACTTGCTTATAGTCGTGATCAAGACACCACTTTCCAATCTTGGCCCAACGCTTACAGTACTTTACTCTCTTTTGTAGCACTTCAGTTATTCTAGGTCGCCCATGGTATCCCTTGAGGGGTTTCTGGGGTGCCTCCTCCTCTTTAATAGAAACGTCAACAATCAGGATATCACTTGGAATGGCCGAAATAGTAAGTGCGCTTTGGTCATAAAACCTAAAGGCTCCCTCTCTGACAGCATTTTGTCTGACCCCCAGAGCACTCACAGGGTAATTAAGTTTCCCCTCATATAGTAATGGACCCGATTCTACAGTTGTAATAGGGCCAATATTGTTCGAATATCTTAAGTCAAAATAGCAACTGCTAGCTTGTTCACAACTAAGCGTTCCCCAGATAGGTACATCAGAAATTGTAGCATGGTATTCGCTAATACTATCTAAGTAGATATTTTCGATTTGATCAAATTCTGTCTCAGCAAAGATGTTCTGTACTAGCCTTTCCTGCAAGTCACTAATTAGTGTGGTGATGAGTGAAATTTGATCTCTAGAGAGTTCTTTTAACTTTTTATGAGGACTCACTGCTAGCAAGTACTTTAGAGTAAGAGATTCCATCAAAAGACCAGAAAATGTGTACTGACTGTACGATCTATCACTTAGCATATTTTCCAAATATGAGAAGTAGATACTATCAGTCTTTTTTGAATATACCTGGCCTACAAAAGACAAGAGTGTCATCTCTCTCTCTGGTATCGCATAACCGCCCTTAACAGCAAGTTTTGCCAATGAAATAAACTCTTCAAATTGTCTTAAAAGTGTCTGGTGTTCGATATTATACTGAGTACTCAAAACACGCTCTATATTAGAAAATACCGCACTGATATCTCTCATGTTATTCTTATCCAAAGATAGAACCACACCTTTTAGCTTTCGTAGCATAGACCATGTATATGCTACACCACTATTATCTGATACGCCTAAAAGCTCTTCTAATGTATTGGCCAAAAGAGCTTCTTTTTGAGCAATTAACCTGTCGAGTCTGATCACTAGCCTTCTTCTAACCTCGAGTCCACGAATTACATCTCGATAATTACCGAGCAACTCAACAGAGTAACTAGCACTCATTTGGTTATTTAAAACTATGCTTAGGGACTCTCTTGCAAGCTTATTTCCGGTCAATGATAAAAGATAGATATGATCATGAAGTGATAAATGCTTTAATGCTTGATCATGAAATTTACCAAGTACTTTAGTATCACCTAAATGTTTTTGAACAACATATTTAAGAAAAGGTTTAATTGCGACAGATCTTTG
>JAGLCH010000212.1 GCA_023146355.1 Bacteriovoracaceae bacterium
TATCAACATAAGCAAGAATAGATGAAAATAGAGTACAAATATAAAATACACAAAAAATATGAGGCACTAATGAATTTAATTGCAAGGCTAGCGACACTTACCTGCCTGTTCCTATTTACAGTTTCATGTGGATATGTGGGAGAAAGGCCACTTGAGTCAAAAGAAATTTATGAAAACTCGGAACTTATTGGCTGTGATATCGATACTGATGCATTTTCAGATATGATGGATCGGAATATTGATGAGGCCATTAGCTGTTTAGAGCAAAACTTTTTTGACTTTCAAAAAGGCGTTCAACATGATGGCTCTGGTACAATTGACCGCTCAGTAATCACTACTTTTATCAATCGTTTTATGCCGAAAGAGCGCGACGTAATCTTAAGTAGTCTTGATGTTCTTTTCAAAATAAACATGCTTATCCTTAAGGACCGGCCCGGCATTATTGCATCTGAAAATATCAAAAAAATCTCAAAGCTTCTACTCATCACAAACCACAATGCAGTAAAGATCAATCGGGTCATTGAAGAGCTAGATAAAATGAAAGGAAACTATTCCCTTGACCAGCTCAAAGTGAAGAGAGCTGAGTTCCAAAAGAGTATTGATTCATTCTCAGGTCATGTTTCTGAAATTATTAATTCAACAATGGGCAATGAGCAGTCAATAGACTTGAAAGAATTTATAGATGAGATTGCAGATGTTTTAGATAACAATGGAGCATCAATAAAGTTCAACGTTGAAGACATAAATCAGCTTCTTGCCCTCAAAAAAATTATCGTCGGTGGTGAGAAAACAGTTTTCACATCAAACGAAGTTATCCGCCTTTTAAATAATCTTCCAACAATGTCGATGGTTGTTTTTGACGCCTATTATGCAAAGGAAGAAATCTTTAAAGGAGAGATTGGACTATTTCGCGAGTATGGTCGTATCATCGCTGAATTTCAGACAATCTTTAAGCATCGTGACCAATCAGAGGTTCTATTTAAGAAAAGTGATTTTTATGAAGTGGCCGAGTTTTTCGCAGATTACGACATAGAAGATAATATCGATCAGGCCAAGGCAAATTCTTTTGTGGATACATTTTTTACTATTAAAAATCACATGGTAAGCAAAGGCAATGATGACGTGCGGGTTTCTGATATTGATCGCCTTGCATTCTACTCAAAGGTAGCTCTTGAAGGTATTGCAACTTCAAGGAAGTTAGATAATCTGACTGCTGAAAACTCTCGCCCCATACGAGAGCGCCGTGTGGACGCTAAAGAAATTCTCGATGATGCCCAGAAGGAGATAGAAGTACTATTTCTTGGAAGAAATATAAGTCTCCCTAATTTCGACCTTAAAAATCTAATTTCAGACCTTGCAGACTCGCTGTCAAATATAGATGACATCGATATAGACTATGAGCTTCTTAAGTTAGCAGTTCCTCTTAAGAAACTTATACTCGGAGGAACAAGAACAGACTTTAACATTAATCAGCTTCACACTCTGATCTCAAAAGTAAGTGACCTAGGTCTCATCGTTTTTGATGCCCTAACTTATGATAAGAATCAATATTCAAGGGATAAAAACAGGTACGGATTTTTCCTCGATCTACTTTCAAGTTCTAAGAAATTGATTTATAGATTTCCTAGCGATAAAGACGAGGTCATCTTTCCACTAGATGAACTCGTTCTTTTTGGTGATAAGGCCACTGACAACAAATACAATATTAATAAATTTGAGGAAACGATCGATGTAATCCTTGTTAAGTTTTTAAAAGGTGGACCAGGTCAGCTCACAGTGCAGGACATAAAGACTGCCTTAAACTATAGTCTAGAAATTTTCGAAGGGCTTTACTACAATGATGCAGCATACTCAATCAATGGGCCTCTTCTCAGCATCAATGAAAAGATAAATAAGGTCTATGTCGAAAAGGTAAGTAAATTACACGTTCCAAAGATCAGTCAGAACTCTCTTGAGTATTACCATCGTGAGTTTAGCACACTTGTAGAAGACCTTACTTTATATAGAACAAAGGAAGGCAAGCAGCATTTTGGCAATACATTCACCCGAACCAAGTATGGAATAAATGAGGCAAATCTCTTTAGGTTTGCAACTAAAAAACTACTTGCAGGGTACTGTGCAGGCAATAACCCCGACCCTGAAAGCTGTGGCGTTGATGCAGATGAGCTATATTCCTTTCTTGTGGATTTTAGGCCACTGCTTGAGGAGTATAAGCTTTGGAGTGAAGAAATTAAGCTATTTACTAACAACTGCCTCTACCTTGCAGATTTATTTCAAACTGTTTCTAATGGAGATACGAAAATTGATTTAAAAGAGGGAACAGAGTATTTCGCACTGATTACCTCTGCAGTAAAAATGGGCGATGACATACTCGCAGGACTAAAAAAACGCTGTATCAATCAAACGACAGGGACGGCCCAAGAACAAGCTGATGATCCTACATTTTTAATGCCTTGTTTCAGAGAGAATGTTCTCGACATCTGGATGAATGAATACGGATATGGTCAGTACCTCTCTACCTTTGACCAGTACCTAAAAAGTGCACCGAAGAAAGAGGTCATGAATCTTATAGTCTATCTAGAACAGTTCGTGAAGGATGAACCAAATTCACCAATAATGAATAAGCGCTGGATAACTCTGTTTGCCGGTGCTATTTTAAATATTGAAGCAATGATTATTCGCTTTGATTACAATAAAAATAATATCCTTGATCCAAATGAAGTAGATAATGCCTACTTCGTTTATAAAGGCCTTATTATTGAAATGGGTGGTTTGACTGATAGCACAGCGAAATACGCAAAATCTGCGTTTAAATTTATGGTTAAAGAGATGAGGTTTCCTGGTCAAATTGATGTCCTTGCTTACCACTATAATCCTTTTGCTTCTAAAAGGATTACTGCTCGAAGAATTAACATTGCATCAATTTTAAATTACTTCGCGACAATGGAAGTTGAGGAAAACAGATGATAGATATTAAAATAAACCAATCAGTTGCTGTTCTTGTAGATGGCAACAATATCGAACGCAGCATTCACAATATCGTAAAAGAAGACAATGCTATGCTGAACTTCGATACCCTTATCCCTAAGCTTGTTGCTAATAGAGGGCTCAATCGCCTTATTTATTTTCGTGAAGGGAAGCATATCTCATCGAAACTGGCGGAAAGACTGCAATCAAATTACCACGGTTCAGTTCAGCCCTGCCATAAAAGTGCAGATATTCCTCTTTCAATTAAGGCATCCCAGCTGGCAAGTAAAGTCGACAGTATTATCATAATGTCTGGAGATTCCGATTATGTAGAACTCGTTAGACACTTAAAATCCGAAGGTGTTAGAGTCGAAATAGCAGCAGTAGAAGAGACAACTTCTGCGCTCTTACTGGAAGAAGCAGACTTTTTTCATCCGATAGTTAAAGAAGACCTCTTCATTCTTCCAAAGCAAGTGAAGAAGAAAACAAAAGCAATGCCTCAGCGTAAAAATAGCTAAAGGACAGACAGTGAAGAGACTTTCAGGAAAAAAAATTGCGGAAGAAATTCTTAGTGAGCTTAGGCCAGAAATAGAAAAGCTCATTTTAAATAATATTATTCCTACTCTTGCAGTTGTCCTCGTTGGGGATGACCCAGCATCTGCAGTCTATGTTGGGCATAAGAAAACTGCGTGTAAAAGTCTTGGAATTCGCAGCTTAGAATTCATCCTCCCAGCAAATACCACCCAAGAAGATCTTGAAAATATAATTATTGAACTAAATGAAGACAGCACTGTACATGGAATACTTTGCCAATTTCCATTACCTAAACATCTTAATGAGGCGAGTATAATTGACCTCATCAACCCCAAAAAAGATGTTGACTGCTTTCATCCTTATAATCTTGGAAGGCTCGCATCAGATAACCCTACCTTTATGCCTGTGACACCCTATGGAATTTTTCAAATTCTAAAACGTAGTGGCGTGGATCCAAGAGGAAAGCATGTCGTAATAATAGGAAGAGGAACCACTGTAGGTCGCCCTCTTTCAATTATGATGTCACTTAAAGGCTGGGACTCAACAGTAACCCTATGCCATTCCCACACTAAAGAGATTCGTACCATCTGTCGAAGTGCTGACATTCTAGTCGGAGCTATCGGTCGCCCCAAATTTATAACGAGGGACTTTCTCAAGCAAGGAGTGACAGTGATTGATGTGGGGATTAATAAAGTTGTAGATACAAATCATCCAAAGGGTGGCCATCTTGTGGGAGATGTCGACTATAAAAATATTTCTGATATTGCAAGCGCTGCAACACCTGTCCCTGGTGGAGTTGGCCCAGTGACAATCTCAATTCTAATGTTCAACTGTATCAATGCTGCGAGAATCGCATCGGGACTTCCTGTTCTGGATATGTAAAAAACATTATTTCGTTATACCAAATATAGTCCGCCAGTCACTGTGAGAGGACAAATAGCAAGGTTTGATGTCGCCATACCCCTTAATTCCGTTATCTATCGCCCTTTGCTTATAGTGCTCAATCCCCTTCTTAACAGACAGTACTTCAACTTTTTTGAGCTGATCAAGCAGTCGGCACATATTATAATGGTGAGATTTAAGAAAAATTCTATCCAAGTAATCTGCCACATCTTCAAGATTGAGATCATCATTTTCATGTTCTAAAAATAGGGCATATCTCCTATTTTCCTTATCAAGGATTGGAGCCAACATTTGAAATGACGGAGTGATGTCAAAATACTCATTGAGCTCTTTTAATGCATCGTGAACTCGATCTTCATTAAGCCTCTCGCCGCACAGGTCAACAGTATTTTTCCTACCAACAAAACTTAGAAGGGGAACAGATAAATAGTAGTCAACCACCTCTACTGTGTCATTCGTATTGTAGCGATATAGGCCGCCACTAGTTGTTATGATAGGTGTATATCGAGAATTGATAACCAGTTGGTCAAAATCAAATATTTTTCCATCATCATCCATAAATTCAAAAAAATGTGAATTTATTGCTAAGAGAGGTGCTTTTAATCCCATGAATGGAATCGTTATGATTCCTTCGGTTAAAAGAAGTCCTTTGCCTTGAATGTCTACCCCTGGAAGTCTTCGAACTATTTCAGGTATAAAACTAGAACTGGCCGCATCCTTCCAACAACTAATTAGCTCCACCCTAGGCCATAAGGTTTTAAAATCACACCCTTGTGAATTAAGCGCATTTTCAAAACGTGACAAAGCTTGAGGCGAAAGTAAGGGCCTAAGTGTGTCAGAATTATGTTCAATAAACTTTAATATTTCAGTAATAAAAGTTGGGCTCCATACAGAAATGAAAGTCAGATCTTCACTCTCAATTAATGAAACGGACGTCTTAACCTGAAAATCAAATAGATCATTATGATCAAATGGACTGGGAGTAACCAACATCTCTTTCAAAAAGCTGCGCTCAATACTTGAAAAATAATCTGCATCATTCTTCATTCCAACAGGAATACCTCCTTTAGTCACCTCTTGCTCTACAAAATTAGGAGAGATAGACCAGTATGATTTTCCATCCTTGAGATTTTGGTGACGATCATAAATGTCATAAATCCATGTTGAAGTAGCGCGATAAAAATCATCAAACAGATCTTTAGTGTAAGGAATAAGCTTAGAAACACCACTCGAACCTGAAGTGCGCTCAAACATGATCACGGGGTCTAAGGTTAGCACCTGTTGTTTTCCTCGAGCAATCATATCGATGTAAGTAGAGTAGTCCTCATAAATGGAAATTGGTACAAGGTTGCGAAAATGCTCAATAGATCTGATTCGAGAAAAATCATGTTTCTTTCCAAACTCAGTGTCTCTATTTTTGATAATTAAATCCATTAAGAATTTTTTTTGAACTTCCTTTGCTCGCTTGAGATCAGCAACAAAAAGATCATATTTGCCCTTCTGAGAGAACTTATACATGGAGTTGAAAAACTTACCTAACGGCATTTTGCCCCTTCTCTGAGTCAATACTATTTTATGTCTACCTCACCTATTGTATCAGAACTAAATATTTTTAATAAAAGCTTTTAAATTATTTGTGAAATATCTTGTTAAAAAGAAGAAAAGAAATACTGAATCAAAAGTCGACCAGACACCTACATGCCACCTTAACT
>JAGLCH010000213.1 GCA_023146355.1 Bacteriovoracaceae bacterium
AAAAAGGCGACAATCGAAGTGGGGGGAGATTACCCCTACCAGTCAATCAACTCCGTTACAGGAAGGCAAAATACTTCATGGCGTTTTGCAGGACTCAAGGTGGAGCTCACCTTGAATTTTGAAAATGAGAAAACAGTCATAACCTACAGTACAAATTTCACTACCCCTGGACCGGAGAGCTCAATAATAGGCAACAAGGAGAAAGGAGACTTAAAAATTGAACTAGATACGCCCATTGAGTTATTCAAAGTTATGCTTAAAACAAAAAGTGGAATGAGAGGACAAATTCCACTTTTAGGTTCTATCCCCTTTGTTGGTCACTTATTTTCATCAATTAATAATTCTGAAAACTATAAACAGATCATTGCTGTTATGGAGCTAAGTCGAGATGAATAATATTTACAGTGAAAAAATAGAAAGTGAATATAAGTCCATTTTTCAGGAATCTCTCAACTGTGGAAAGTTAGAGACCAGAGACCAGCTCCTCAAAAAAACACTCTTTAAACTTGGGTTAGAGCAATTAGAAAACGAAGTAAATATTCAACGCCCGCTCTACAAATGGTATAGTGACGTTGTTGAGCTTAAGTTTCTCAATTCCTTTCTCGAGCAAGAGAAACTAGAAGAATTAATTATTCACAGCTCAGAAAATCTTCAGATAATTGGAGGTTCCGCCGCACATTCAGAAAAGCTATCAATTGATCAGTTGGATCTAACAACTGCGCTTAAGGTTATCTCGTTCAAAGCTGAAGTTTGCTGGAACTACTCAACACCATTTGCTAGCTTTGGTACAAATATTAAAATGATGAACTACAGGGTGACATTAATAGATGGAAGTATCACAGAAAATGGCATACCGAAGGCATTTTTCAGGCGCCTTAAAAAAAGATGCTTCCCACTGTCTTCATTCTGTACACCAAAGATTGAAGAGGTCTTAAAGGACTTGGTAAAATCGAAGGCAAATACAATTGTGGCCGGAGCGACATGCTCGGGAAAAACATCCCTCACGACATCCCTACTGGGTTTAATCAGTCCTGATGAGCACTTAGTTGTTCTTGAGGATGCAAATGAAATATCACTAAATCATCCCAATACAACAAAGCTAATATCTACCCCAAAGGATGGTAAGGAGCTTATTGATTATATGGGATACTCCATGAGGATGTCCCCAGATAGAATCATACTAGGAGAGATGCGATCAAAGGAGGTTGTTCCATTTATACTCGCGATGAATACCGGCCATAAAGGACTAATCACCACAATTCACGCAAATTCAGCAAGCGACACCATCGATCGAATTGCAATGCTTTTCTCGGTCTATGGAGGAAATGGCGAAATTAATTATGAGATGATTAAGAAGCTTATAGTTAAAAATATCGATGCGATTATATATATTGAAAATAAGCAGATAAAAGAGATTGTCAGGCCAATAGGAATGGACGGAACGACACCAATTTATACGGAGCTAACACCTGTGGACGAAATAAGAAATAATACTTATCATTGTTTAAATTAAATATTTAAGGAGCAATTTATGGGAACTCTTCTAGTCAAGAATGGAACTATCGTAACTGAGAATGAACTTTTTAATGGCGATATTTTCATAGATGGTGAAACAATTTCAATAATTGATAAAGAGATAAAAGTCTCAGCGGATCGAACAATCGACGCCTTAGGTAACTATATTTTCCCCGGAGGTATCGATGCTCACACTCATATGGAACTTCCAGTCATGGGAACCCATTCCAGCGACGATTTCATTACAGGGACCACGGCAGCACTTCACGGCGGAACCACGACTATTATTGACTTTGCAAACCAAGTGAGAGGAGATGATCTCCATAGCACGCTACAAAAATGGCACGACAAAGCTGGTAACCGCTCACTTTGTGATTATGGATTTCATATTTCAGTTACGGATGTAAATGAAGATACTATCTCTGAGCTGAAGAACCTAGTTGAAAAAGAAGGGGTTACCTCATTTAAAACATTTCTGGCCTACGATGCGATGAAGCTAGACCTAGGTTCCCTTGAGCGCCTAATGATCGAGGTGAAGGGCCTAGGTGGAATAATTACTACCCATACTGAAAATGGAAAGATGATCGATGCGCTCATTTCAAAGCACATACAAGAAGGTAAGCTTTCAACTAAGTATCACCCACTTACTCGCCCAAATACAGCAGAGAGTGATGCCGCATACACCCTAATGAAACTTGCAGAAAAAACAGGGTGCCCAACCTATATGGTGCATATGACTTCAACTGGTGCAGCCAACTATCTCAAGAGAGCTAAGGAAAAAGGGTTAAATGTTTTTGGTGAAACTTGCCCACAGTATCTCTTTTTAGATGAAAAAATGTATGCCCACCAAGACTTTGATATTGCCTCCCAATATATTATGAGTCCCCCTGTACGAGCGCTATCAGACAGGGATGGAATGTGGAAAGGGATTAAAGAGGGTACAATTCAAGTATTAGCAACAGATCACTGCCCATTTATGCTCGAGCAAAAGCGAGCAGGAATTGATGATTTCACAAAAATCCCCAATGGAGCACCGGGAGTAGAAGATAGACTAGAACTACTCTATTCAGAAGGAGTTGATCAAGGAATCATAGGCCTTCAAACATTTGTTAAAGTTACAGCAACAAATCCTGCCAAGCTTTTTGGACTATATCCAAAAAAAGGTGTCATTGCAGTTGGATCAGATGCCGATTTAGTCATTTTTGATCCCAATGAAGTTCATCAAATCAAATGTGAAAGTCGCAATATGCGAGTTGATTATAACCTCTATGAGGACAGAATTATTAAGGGAAAGGTTAAAACAGTTCTGCTTCGAGGAAAGGTGGCAATTGAAAATAATGAGTGCTTACTTACCCCAGGCTTCGGCAACTACCTAAAAAGAGGTCTGCCAGATTTTTCCATCAGTTAATTTAAATAAGTACCGATAAGCTTAGTATGAAAATATATATTTTTATTCTAGTATTGTTACTTTCCTCTAATCTCCTTGCCAGTAACACTGGAGGTGACGATGATTGCATTGAACCAAAAACAAATCAGCTAGAAGAGGCCATAAAACCCCTACTAGATTCGCTTAAGTCAGAAAACAACAAACTCTTTAAAACACTCTTCTCCGTACTCACAGATATCAAAAAGCTCGATGGTGTTTTTAATGACGAAAATGATAAATATAAACTGGCCTACACATTCTATATTCTGAAAAGTTTTGCTGACCTAGAAGAGCAGACAATTAGTTCTGAGGATATCAAATCAGTACTATCAATCATTAAAGAAAAATATAACTTTGAAATCCCAGATATTGCACTCTCGATCATTGATAAAATTGGATCGATAAAAGTGGA
>JAGLCH010000214.1 GCA_023146355.1 Bacteriovoracaceae bacterium
AGTCTATCATAGCCAGAAATATCAGAAATCACTATGGCGAGCGGAGAGGCAGGGCCGGAGTCGGTTATCACTGGTGATGGCGAAACCAGTGCTGCTTCGGTTGCTGGACGGGGAGGTAGGCTGACTCGGGCCAACAAGAAGAAGTAATTATATAAATTCCTTATATTGACTAATCTCTGTGAAGTTATATTTTTAAATTTCATGGACAAACATTTATTTCCATTTTCTAATCTAAGTGATAGCGAACTTTCCGAAGTTATTGGTAATACTACACATAATTTACTCTCATTTAACCTGTTCGATCAACTAGTTTTTAATTCTAACATAGTAAATGATAGCACTGACCCTTTAAATTATTGTGATCCTGATCAGAATGTCACTCATAACCTTCAAAAATCACTTAGTAATTATTATCACCAAACTGAATTTGAGCTCGAATTACAGAGTAGTGAATATTTACTTCCAATGATGTTCTATAATATTAGAAGTGTCCCTTGTAACTTAGAATCATTTATTGTACACCATCTACTTAATGTGCAAGATAAACTTCAAATTCTTGGTCTCAGTGAAACTAGATTGTCGGAAGATATTGAACACTTGTATCCTATTGCAGGATTTAAATTATTCACTGCAAATCGTAATCGGCAGGGGGGAGGGGTTTCTCTCTATATAAATAATAACACAAATTGTTGTATCATTAATGAAATGTGCATTAAGAACAAATCAGTTGAATCTCTTTTCGTAGAAATTACTGTTAATGATAGACCAGAGTTGGTTGGAGTCATGTACAGGCGTCCTAACTCGGAACTTGATTTATTCATGGATACATTTTTGAAATTATTAAATCAAATTATATGTACAAAAAAGGTATGTTACATTATGGGGGATTTTAACCTTGATTTATTAAAATATAACAGCAGAAAATCAGTTCAGGAATTCGTCAACTTGTTTTATGCTCATTGTTTTTATCCATGTATTAATAAACCAACAAGAATAGGTACTCACTCTGCTTCTATAATTGATCATATCTGGTCGAATGATATTCATACTGTTTTGAAAAATGGTATTTTGCTGTCTGATGTATCTGATCATTTTGCCCCCTTTGTCTGTCGGAAGTCTCCTGGTAAACACGCTGCTGAAACTGTTTCGATTACATTTCGAAATTATAAAAATTGTAATTCCGAAGATCTTTGCTCAGCCATGGAGGCCGCTCTGAAAGACTACCATATTGTTGATGATGTAAACATGTCCTATGAAGCTTTTTCATATTGCATACAGAATGTTATAAACTCTTGTTTCCCTTGGAAAACCATTAAAATTAAAGAAAAAACAGCGTTTAAGCCATGGCTGAGCGGAGAGCTATTGGAGCACATTAAAACTAGACACAAGATGTATAAGAAATTCTTAAGAAAACCAATAACTTTTGGCAATCAATATCGACAATACAGAAACAAGGTAAACCTTATGTTAAATAATGCAAAAAAGGAATATTATAATAATAAACTCAACATGGTAACTGGCGGCAGTAAGGAAACTTGGAGAGTGTTGAATGAATTGTTAAACCGTAATATGCAAAGTAAAAATAGAATAGAATCGCTATATATTAATGATGTTAAAGTAAGTGACTCAAAAACTCTTTGTAATTATCTTAATACCTATTTCTCTTCAGTCGGCAGAATTTTAGCTAATAATTTGCCAAGTTGTGAGACATCTCCACTACATTATATGAGAGGTAACTATCCTATGCTAGAGTTGGCCCCAGTTCAAACTGAAGAGGTATGTAAAGTAATTAAGGAACTTAGATATTCTGGCCCAGGTCATGATGGAATTCATACAAAAGTCATAAAGGAAGCTGTTCACATTGTGTCTCCATCTTTAGTTGAGCTGGTAAACAAGTCATTTCTGACAGGTATCTTCCCAGATAAATTGAAAGTAGCTAAGATAATACCAATATATAAAGGAGGTGATCCTCTACAAGTTTCCAACTACCGTCCAATATCTATATTGTCAGTAATTAGTAAAATTATTGAACGTCTGTTCTATGCTCGATTATTGGATTTTCTCAGTAATAATAATATTCTGGTGGATAATCAATTTGGTTTTCGAAAAAATTTCTCGCCACAAACAGCTATTCTGAAAATGTTAAATGAAGTCACACAATCAGTAGATGAAAGAAATTATACAATTGGAGTATTTTTGGATCTGAGGAAAGCCTTTGATACAATTGATCATAAAGTCCTTCTTAAAAAGCTTGAGTATTATGGAGTGGGTGCTGTGCCTTTGCGGTGGTGTGAGAGCTACTTAACAAATAGATACCAATATGTAGAGGTAAATGGAGTGAAATCTTTGCTTGAACAAAATTCTTATGGGGTGCCGCAGGGTTCAACACTTGGTCCACTTTTATTTCTTTTGTATATTAATGACATGGTGAATGCATCTGATACACTAAAATTTGTACTATTTGCAGATGACACTTCCGTTTATCACTCTGGAAGTAACATAATATTACTGGCAAATGAAATTAATACTGAACTTCAAAAAATATCTCATTGGCTGTTAATAAACAGATTATCACTTAATGTCACGAAAACTCATTTTTTAGTATTTGCCGGTAATAAGCCAGTTTGTAGAAATATTAACATTGTACTATGTGATGAATCAATTGAAAGATGTCACTCAACTAAATTTCTTGGTGTTTATGTTGATGATAAACTGAGGTGGGAGGAACATATTCAATATATTTATGGCAAAATGTCTAAAGTTTTGGGTATTATCTATAAAGTAAAAAATGAACTACCTAAGAAATCATTATTAATTTTATATTACAGTCTACTTTACCCTTTCATACAATACTGTAATGTAGTGTGGGGAGCAGCTACAAGAACTACTTTAAGACCACTGCTAATGTTACAAAAGAGGATAATAAGAGTTGTGTCCTGTGCTGCATTCTTAGAACATGCTCATCCTTTATTTAAGGAATTAAATGTACTTGAATTTTATGATATTCACAAACTCGAGTCTGCTAAGTTTATGTATCATCAACTAAGTATAAATCCAACATTAATATTTAATAGAATCTCTAATATACACAGTCACAGCACAAGAGATAATAACAATTTAAGACCCCCAAAGCCAAATACAGAATTAAGTAAACGATTTATTACGTATTCAGGATGTATATTGTGGAACAGTCTGCCTGAAGAATTGCAAGTTTCACCGAACGCAGTCACTTTCAAAATAAATGTAAAAAAATATATACTGAGTCAGTATTGATGATCACTATCAGTTTAAAATACTTTTTCCTTATATGTGTATGTACAGTAC
>JAGLCH010000215.1 GCA_023146355.1 Bacteriovoracaceae bacterium
GGGGGCTAAGGTCTTTGGCTATTATGTAAATGACCCTGAGCGCTATGGTGTTGCCGAAGTTGATGAAGACCACAAAGTTGTATCGATTGAAGAAAAACCGAATGATCCTAAGTCGAATTATGCGGTAACAGGGCTTTATTTTTATGACAATGATGTTGTCGAAATTGCTAAATCAATTAAACCCTCAGCTAGAGGAGAGCTTGAAATAACTACAGTTAATCAAGCCTATCTCGAGCGAGGTGATCTCGAGATGGAAATTATGGCAAGAGGGATGGCGTGGCTTGATACTGGAACCCATGAATCACTGCTTGAAGCTTCAAATTTTATAGCCACAATCGAGCATCGCCAGGGTCTCAAAGTTGCGTGTCTTGAGGAGATCGCTTTTCGTAAGGGGTGGATAAATGAAGAGCAGCTGAATGAGAGAGCAAAGCTTTTTTCAAAAAATCCTTATGGAGAGTACCTTTCAAAAGTCTCATCAATTTTTTAGGGAGTATTTTTGAAGGACATTGCCACCAATATTATTCAGCGAATTAGATCGAATAGAGATTTATCATCTGTTCTTTCAAATGCATCATTTTTGCTGTCAGAAAATGTTTTACGCCTTATTCTAGGTTTTGGGGTTGGGGTTGTAGTCGCTCGACACCTAGGACCGGAAGGATATGGACGTTTCAGCTATGTCCTATCTTTTGTTTTGATGTTTTCCCCCTTCTTTGTAATGGGGGTAGACGAGGCCACTGTTAAAAGCTTGGTAGAGACTCCAAATGAGAAAAATCAAATACTTGGAACAGCATCGCTTTTAAAATTAATTGGTGGGCTTTTGGGAGTAACTGCTTCAACTATTACTATTTTGATCTTGCGGCCAGAAGACCATTTGACGATAAATTTTGTAATTCTCTACTCCTCTTTTAGCCTATTTAAATGCTTCGATGTAATTTCTTGCTATCATCAATCAATACTAAAAATGAAGCGAGTGGCACTTTTTAGATCCTGTGCTTTGCTCTTTTCTGCTTCATTGAAACTTTACTTTATTCATACCGAGCAGATATGGACATCTTTTATTGCTGTAAGCTGTGTTGAGGTTGCTGCCTTTGCTGTTGCATATTTCTTTGCCTATAGGTTGAGTAGATACTCAATGTTTGACTTTAGGTTTGATATAAATAGAGCTAAGTCACTACTTAAAATTTCCTTTCCTGTATTTATCTCCATTTTTCTCGCCATGGCACTTTCAAGTATTGATCATATTATGGTGGGGGATATGGTGGGAAGTGAGGAGCTCGGTCAGTACGCGACATCAGCTAAGTTCATTTTTTTATGGAAGTTTTTGCCAGCAGCACTTATAGCTTCAATATTCCCTAAAATCGTGGAGTCAAAGTCTAGTGATCAAGAGCAGTATATTCATCGAGTAAAGTTGCTTTATGGTTCTATGTTCTGGTTCTCATTTCTATTCGCCATCTCAGTTAATTTGGTTGGAAGGCCTCTAGTGCTCGCCCTGTATGGAGCTGAGTATGCCACGGCGGGTGATTTGTTGCGATATCACGCTTGGATAGCCATTTTTTATTTTTATACCTTGAGCAGAACCCAAGTATTTCTTATTCAAGGAATGTTGCGATTTTCAGTCATTAGTTCCGGATTGATTTTATTACTGTTCACTTCTTTATGTTTTTACCTGATCCCATCTTATAAGTCGTATGGTGCAATTTGGGCCTTAATCGCCTCATATATTGTTGTTAATATTGTGATGAGTATTGCCTCAAAATCATTCCGTAACGACTGTATTGTTTATTTTAAGGGAATTGTCTATCCATTTAAACTATTAAAGGATAGCAAATAAGAATGCAGGAACTGAGATGAAGCAATGGATATTTTTTTTTAAGCAAGTCGTTAATAAGCTACCTTTTGGAAAAAAGGTAGAGGGACTTACCCGCGATATCTTTCGTTATTTTCAAGCGGGTTATTACTGGTATATTTTGAGGAAAGTTCGAAACTATTCAAAGGTTTCGGGCCCAATCAAAGTTTATTTCTTGATTCAGTTCCCCGCCAGTTGGAATGTCTACCGAAGCATTTACAACAAAATGGAGCAGTCAGAGCATTTTATTCCAACGGTATTGTCGCTTCCAAGAATTGAGCCATTGCACTTTACTGGGGTAAAGGATAACGATAAGATATTCTCTTTTTTTAAGGAAAAGGGAATTCGAGTTGTCCAAGCTTATTCTCAGAATGAAGATTTGTGGTTCGACCTAGAGGCGAAGACCCCCGATGTTGTCTTTCTTGAGACTCCCTATGATGACCAAAGATGCCCACAGTACCACAGTGATGTTATTTCGAAATATACCCGCCTGTGCTATATTCAATACGCTTTCATTATCGTTGGAGGTGTTATTGAGTCCATGTTTTTTGATCGAGCTTTCTTTTATTGCTGTTGGAAAATTTTCACAGAAACTAAATACCATAGAGAATTGTATCGAAAGCACCAAAAAGTAATTAAAGATAAGTATACCTTTATTTCAGGATACCCAAAGTTTGATGCGTATTTGGAAGATAAGTTTGATGACTCAATTTGGTGCGATCTAGATGTTCCAATGGGAGCAAAAAAAATCCTATGGTGCACCCACTGGACGGTGACAGATGAGCATCTTAATGCCTCTACCTTTTTTAAGTTTAAAGATGTGATGTTGCAGTTTGCTCTCGATCATGAAGACGTTGCGATTATTTTTAGGCCTCATCCACTGTTATTTGGAGAGATCGTTGCAAAGAGTCTAATGACTCAAGATGAAATAGATGTATTTCTTGATAAACTTAACTCGATTCCAAATGCAAA
>JAGLCH010000216.1 GCA_023146355.1 Bacteriovoracaceae bacterium
CTCTTACAGAGACTCACTAATTCACTCATACTTTCAAGATTGCTTTCAATCATCTCGCCCACAACTCACTCCTAATATCGATATTTTAAGTCACTAAATTTACCACGGACGATCTAAAAAAGGTAGTGCCTTTTGAGGCACGTCCCACAATCAATTCCTCTCGCTCAGCTCTTTCCTTGACTCCAGCGACCTTAAATAATTCTGCGACTTCAACACCGAAAAAACCAGCTAGTTGAACTTCTAAATTGCGTGCCATGAAATTTATTATTTCAGCAAAGGCCCTTATCACAGCGAATGTAATCAGTGAGCTTGAAGATACGGTGGTAGTTGTCATCCACGTATTGGTAGTTCCCTCTACCGTGGTAGAGGTGAAACATGGGAGCGTAATACTTCATTCCTAAACAGTTGTGTCCTGAGTTTCTTAGGCGAACAAAGATGTCTCCATCCTCGCCCCGCTCATAAGCCTCGTTAAAACCATTGATCTGATACATACTCTCTTTAGAAAGGGAGAAGTTACATCCTAAGAGATCTCTAACCTTATCTGCCTTAAAGATAGTTCGCATTATCTTACTGCTAAAAGAGTAGCGTCTCATAGAGCTGATGGAATCGGATAGAAAGAGCTTGATAGGAAAGAGAGAAAGCAACCATGAGCGGTAATTAGAAGGTGTTAATCCCTCGGTAATCGCCTCACCAAGCTCAACTCTGCGCCCCATCATAACGTAGTTACTTTTATGTTTTTTAAAAATCTGGTAGTGGTCGTCGACAAAATGGGGGTGCAAAATGCAATCCCCATCGATAAAGATGAGAAGGTCTCCCTCTGTTTCTCGAATTGCACGGTTGTGAATTTGTGACTTCTGCCACCCATTATCCTCGTGCCACAGGTGTTTGACAGGAAAGGGAGCGCGCTCTTTTAGGTCTGAAATTAGCTCTCTAGTTTCGACACCTGAGCCATCATCTGCCACTATCAGTTCAAAAGAAGAGTTCTTTTGATAGAACAATGAATCCAGCACCATCTCCAAAAAATGGGGCTGATTGTAGGTAGAACAAATAACCGAAATCTTTATCTTAGACACAGACTACTCAATTATTTTAAAGTTCTTATACTCACCAATTCGGTAACCTGTCAGCGACTCTACAAAGTCGGAGATAACGAGACGTACATCCTTTGGCTTAAAAACCAATGGCAAGGTAAGAATATCAATATCATTTCTATGTTGATCAATCCATTTAACCATCACTGTGGGGTGAGTGCTCTTAAATGCTTTGATCCCCCACATTCTTTTGTAGCTAAACTTCTCTTTCTGCTCGAAGTCTTTACCGTGGTAAAGCTTATCCATTACCTTTACCTTAGTCGCCATAACTTGCTCTTTACGTGCCCAACCGTAATGGTGAACCGTTGCTTCGACCTGCTTACATCTAGGTTTTTGACCGTCTGCTGTTTTGAATCCTTGAGCATCGAGATGACTTTTAATTCCTTTACCATTTCTGATTAAGCGAACTTCACGTCGATAAATACGCTGTGTGTAGAGAACAACATCTACATTCCCATAAAAGTGGAGGTATTTAAAAACGATCCCATCGAGCTCTTCATTTTGATCCATATCATCCATTGATTTTCTGATGGCATCAAAATCTCTTTCGTGCAGTGCCTCGTCTCCCTGAATGTATTGGCAGTATTTCCCCGTACATTTTGCAAGAGCAATGTTTGTTTGCTCCGAGAGGATTAATCCCTTTGAAGTCATCTCAGGAGACCAATACGACTTACAAAAGACGTATTTGTCCCCTTTGAGGTTTTCTCGCAGGTAATCATATGTCCCGTCATCTTTTTCAAGACTGGGGTCGTCGTAACCAACGTTTATTATAATTTCATCGCACAGGGGCTCAATACTTCTAACACTCTCTAAGATTGGGTATCCCAGAGTTAATCCATTTTTAATAAAAGTAAAACCAGATAGTCTTTTACTCATCAGTACCTCTAATTATTTCTTTTGGCTTAGATCATATAGCTTAGAATACTCTCCACCCTTTTCCATCAATTCTTCATGATGGCCAACCTCAATAAGCTCTCCCTCTTTGAGAACATAGATACGGTCGTACTCTTGAATAGTTGAGAGTCTATGGGCCACAGCAATAACTGTTTTATTTTGTGAAAGTTCATCAAGTGCTTTTTGAACGACCTTTTCAGATTCATTATCAAGTGCCGATGTTGCCTCATCAAAGAGAAAAACATCGTTATCACGAAGGAAAGCACGAGCGATGGTAAGACGCTGCTGTTGCCCACCTGAGAGTCTCGTCCCTCGATCTCCAATTTCGGTCTCTAGTCCTAATGGAAGCTTAGATACAAACTCATTAGCGTAAGATACATCGAGGGATTTTTGAATTTGAGCATCGGTGTAGTCTCCACCGCAGATTAAGTTGTTTTTTATGGTGTCGTTAAAAAGGAAAATATCCTGACTAACAAGGCCAAACATCTCTCTCAGATTTTTAAGCTTAATGTCACAAACATCATCGCCATCAATACATAAAGTTCCTGGAGCAACCGGGTATAGCCCCAACAATAAATTAATCAGAGTTGATTTACCTGAACCAGAAAGGCCTACTAGCGCAATTTTCTCACCTTTATTGGCATAGAGGTTGAGCTTCTTAATGACGTTCCCCTCACCGTAAGAAAAGGTAAGATCTTTTACAACGATTGACTCATTAAAGTTTACCGGATTTTTATTACCAGTATCTTTTTCACCATCCTCATCGAGAAGACCAAAAAGTCTATCCCCTGCTGCACGGGCCTGATTCAATCGAACATTAGCCTGGGAAAACTTACGAATGGGATCCATGACAAGTGCCATCGCGGCCATAAAACTGGTGAATCCACCGGGAGACAATGCACCACTTTGAACTCTAAAGTATGCAAAAATAATAATGCCAGCAAACCCCAAAGCTCCTACCCATTCAACAAGAGGGTGAGCAACTTCTTCAATTACAGTCGTACGCACTTGCGCATTGAAAAAACGATTTTGAGATTTTAAAAATCTATTTAAAACGAATTCTTGCAGATTAAATGCTTTGGCTATCTTTTGGCCACTGATCCCCTCAGCAATATTGTGAGTCATCGCGGCAACTTCTTCTTGAACGATATGCTGATTATTTCTAATCTTTGTTCCCGTCTTTTTAAAGATAACCACAAACATCGGAGCCACGATAAAAAAGACAATAGTCAGCTGCCAGTCTTGATAAATCGCTACACTCAAAAGGCAAATTGCAGTGATTGGCTCGCGAACAAGGTCAATAATACTCCTGACACCTTCAGAAAATAGGACAGTATCATTGGAGAGAATAGAGATGAGTTTTCCCTGCTTGCTCTGAGAGTAGAAAGACATCGGTAACATTTGGGTCTTATTAAAAAGTCTTTTTCGGATCAGACAAGTTGATTCATAGACTACGCAACGAATCCAGTAGAAGTGAAAAAAACGAGCGGGAAAATTTATCGTCGCAGAGATCAAGATAACAATCGCCGGCCATGCTGCTGTTGAAAAAGGAGCATCGGGACTAAGACCATTATCAATAATTGGTTTTACCAGTGCAACTTGCCAAGCCTTAATTCCGGCAACGACAACACCGAGAAGAAGAGACCCAATTACCTGTTTCTTATGAAGTTTGATGTATGGGTATAGTTTCTTGATCACATGCAGCATATAGGTCCTAATTTTAAGTATAGTTGACTAAAAACATACAACAAAATTCTGTAATTGGCACTTTTTTTAGTGTACGTTAGGTATATCAAATAATTGAATTAACTGAGGAATTGTGGTGTCTGGAAACAAAATCTCTGTAGTCATTATTGCGCTCAATAACGATCAAACGATTGAGCGCACTCTCAAATCAGCGAGCGGTTTTGACCAGATTGTGGTAATTGATGGTGGAAGCACAGATAACACAGTTGAGCTTTCCAAACAGTACGGCGCAAAAGTTGTCACCAATGCCTTTAAAGGGTTCCTCGAACAGCGCAATTTCTCTCTAACCCAAGCGGATCACGATTGGTGCCTGGTAGTTGATAGCGATGAAGAAATCTCAAATGAGCTTAAAGAGAAGTTATACAAAATAATAAGTGACGAAAATGCCAAAGTACTATATCGAATTTTCAGAACAGAATATCTTCTAGGCCGTGAAAATGAGCATGGCTATAACCGAAGTTTCTACCAAGAAAGATTTTTTCTTAAAAGCAAAGTCACCTATGCTGGAGATCTTCACGAATATCCCCTAATCGACGGAGTAAAGCCGTCTTTTGATGATCCGCACACAGTTAATCTTCCTTCAGAGTTTAGATTGCATCACAATCCAAATAATAATATCTCGATGATGCTGATGCGCTTTCCAAAATACACCATACTCAAAGCAAATGATAAAATCGCCAAAGGAAGAAAGGTCTTTTTAATTGAACTACTGATGACCATGCCCACTTCTTTTATCCGAATCTTTTTAAGAAGATGGAGAGCAGGAAGAATTGCGGTATTCGAAGGTCTAGTTGAGGCCACAACCCGGATGTTTATCAAATTGCTCATCTATGAGAAGGAGTTGATTCAAAAAGAAAAAAAGAAGCTAACCAAGTAGCTCCCTGCTCTTTTCATAGACACAATCT
>JAGLCH010000217.1 GCA_023146355.1 Bacteriovoracaceae bacterium
CCAAGATATCATGCGGCGACATAATTTACAGAGAGCAAAATAATGAAAATCACTTACGACGTTAAAACAGACTTCATGTCAATTCGCTTTGAAAGCGGTCAGTGCTATATTGATGACTATACTGATGGCATTGATATCGCGTACTCAGAAGTAGATGATCAAATTATTGGCTATGACCTGCACTCTGCATGCAAATCAATTGTTAAATTTGCAGAAGTAACTCCTGCCCAAAAGCTTGGTATGCTGGTAAAGCTATATCGAAAGCGTCTAGGCATGACTCAAATAGATCTTAATATCGCTTGTGACATCTCACTTTCTACAATTAAGATTATCGAAAAAGGGAATAAGGACACAAGTATTGAGAACCTCTCTCGCCTCAAACGTGCCCTTCCCGGCATAGACTTAAATACAATCTCTGTCTCAAAGATTGCGAGCTAGTTCGAGACTATTTCCACCAACTTACCCAAAGATAAATAATTTAAATAAATGCCTACTACCTTTTTCCCTGTGGCCGCCTCAATTGCTTCACTATAAGTTTCAAGTTGCCCGTAGTATTTTCCAGAATGTTTTTCTAGCTCACTGGCCTTCCCCTGAAAGGTTTTGTGATCAATCAAAATCATCCCTTTGTCAGTTTCAAGAACTAAGTCCGCTATTCCTGAGATGATCTGCCCCTTACGGTTGTAGGAGACAGGAACCTCAACAAACTTTTTGGCGTTGCAGAACTTGGTTTCAACAAAATTATCAAACTGCTCACAACTGGCCAGCAAATCATCTGCGGGGATACAACTTTCAATTCCATATCCCCTTAAAACGGAAGCGATTTGATTCTTTCTGACCTCAGGAGACAGTGCCACAATATCGTGAAGAGCATCTCCAAATGTAGCATCCTCGAAGCTCCCCTTAGTCTTTATACGAGTTGCATACTCAACAGTGTCATCTATTTTATAGCTTCCCTTTGAGTCTTTTACTCCAGATGGAGAAAGGTAAAGTTGATCGTGATCTTTTGGTCCACTGGGAAGTGCACACCACTTTTCAGTTTTACTAATCGTTCTTTTAACAGGTACACCGTCACACTGGGTAGTGTCCATCATAGCGAAGGAAAATTCTTCACAGGCATCCATAGGCCATAAAGGCTTTTGCTTTGATGAGAGAGGAAAGATATTACACTCACGCGCCCTGGTAAGTCCTACATATAAAACCCTATTTCTCTCGAGCTTCCCCTTATTATAAAGATCCTGCCCTCTCTTTGAGCGGGCAATAGCTTCATAACTAGCACCACTTTTTGATTTGCCAAATACATCGGGCCAAAAAATAATATTTCGTCCCTTTAATGGATCTTTAATGGAGAGCGTCGAGTTAGAGGCCACCTTAACTCCAAAATAAACTCCCTTGTGCATTTCTTTCTCAATAGAGCCAATAATAACAACCGGCCACTCAAGTCCCTTAGAGCGATGATAAGTGCAAATATTTACGCTATCATCTCCCCCAGATGCTGCCTGAGGCTTAAGGTCACTTAATGAAAGAAAGAGTGAGTCCAGTGTACTTGGGAGAAAGAGCTGGGCAGCGCGAGCTTCAATTTCTCTAGCACTATCGACAATTAGATCCACATTTCTCATACGACTCTCAATCGAGCCAAAACTCGATACTGCTTCCCTAAGCTCAAAGGAGTTTGCTACGGTAAATACGGTATCAAATGGTGAAATCTCAAAGCTTTGGGTACGAACTTTTTCAAGCATCAAAATATAAGGGTGAGAGCTCGTCCATTTCTCCTTATTTTCAACTGCACGTAATTTAGAGTTAATAACCTCTTCGGTATTATAGTCATCAGAGAGAAGGTATAAAATATTGGCAAGTGCTAATGTATTTGAACGATCCATAAGGTACTGCAAAGAAGAAACGATCAACATATGCTCTAACGTTTTATTTAACCCATCACGCTCAACTTTTGCCTTGATTCCTATTTGGGCCAGCTCACCTGCCAGAGCAGTACATTCATCATTTGACCTAAAGAGTATTGCGATATCAGAGGGCACTATTTCCCGAAGAGTCTTGGTTGCCTTATCTTCAATTTTTTTATCACTTGCTAGAAGCTTACTAATTTCAGATGCCAGTTGATCTAGGGGAAGGATTCTTTTTCTCTCTTCAGGAGTAAATTCCCAGTGAATAAGTGGTGCAATAGTTCCTTTTTTCTCTTTTCGAATTGGAGATAAAACAATTTGCTCGTAGTCCATATCTCCGCTAAAGGCCTCAGCAAAAATAGTATTCGTAAAATTTACAAGTGGTGCTCTTGACCTGTATGAGCTGTCTAAAATATCTTCAGACTTTACACCTCCAAGCTTAGAGACACAGGCATCCATTAGTGATGGGTCAGCACCTCTAAAAGCATAGATGCTCTGCTTAGGATCCCCAACCCATATTGTTTTGGAAGCAAGCTCAGATAATTTTAAAAATATGGCGAGTTGAATAGGACTTGTGTCTTGAAATTCATCCACAAGGAGAAGGTCAAGTTCCTTTGAAATCTCCTCCCTAACTGTTTTTATTGAGAGAAGCTCTAAAACTCTCTCCTCTTGGTCCACAAAGTCAATTAGACCTCGCTCCTCTTTGAATGATCTATAACTATCAATCGCAGACTGAGAGAGATCGAAAACCGTAGAGATATATTCAGATATGCTTTCATGGAAGATGGGAAGTTTCTCATGGGAGCCTGAACCCACATACTTCATTAGATTATCAAATTGGCAGGCCCATTTGTTAGTAACCTTTAGCGAATTTAAAGACCTGTAGCTTGCCATGGTTGCAGTTCCACGAAAAGCATAGATACGTTTTAATATGTCGTCTCTTAGGCCTTTTGGTGGCCTTTCAGAAGCATCTAGTACTGAAAGTGCTTCTTGTAATGCAGAGCGAATGTCATCGCACAGCTTATCAGTATCAACTGGTTCTGTAGCAGAGAAATGCTCTAAAAACTTTAAGGACTCAGCTTTACTAGCGCTTAGGTCAGTTATTGAATTAGAACGACACCCCTTAACAACATTTAAAACTGTTTTATGCCACTCTCCATCTTCAAAACCCAAGAAGTGGGATAAGCGGTCCATCTTGTATGAAACTTCTGAAGTAAGAACAGTAGATAGGCCTAGTTTAAATACTAAGGACTCATCATCTTCTACAATAATTGAGAGTCGAGTGGAGATTCCGGCCTCAAAAGCAAATTTTTCTAGAAGTTCACCACAAATACCATTAACAGTTCCGATCCTGGCATCCTCCATCTTATTGGCGATGCCTGTCTCCCCTTTCTCAAGAAGTTTAGATCTGACGCGCTCCTTAAGCTCAGAAGCTGCTTTTTTTGTAAACGTAGTCGCAATGATATGACTGGGTTCAATATTATTTTTAGTAACGATTTCATATAGCTCTTCAGTGAGTCTATAAGTTTTCCCACTACCCGCACCAGCGCTAATAATTCTTATGTTTTTCATCTATTTCCCCTTCCCCATAAGAACATCATAATCAGAAAATCTGTTTTCTTTTTTTACCTGTAGAAGATCATCATCTTGAACAAGCTCAATCTTCCCTTTCTTCATCTGCTCAAGACGTTCCTTATAAGTGGCCTCAACTTTTTTCCAGTACTCCTCATCTGTAATGGGAGGGGTAGTATTACTTGTTAGGTTTGATGGAAAGGACTTCTTCCCACCAGGAATAGCATTAGGGAATGCTACTTGGTTTTCTGCTACAAAACATTTATCAACAATTGAAAAATAGGCAGCATGACACTTGGTACCAAGTAATCGCTTATAGACAGAGAGCTGTAGTGCCTCCCCTTTTTCAATCTCTTCAACCTTGTATTTTGAGCGTCCCCATTTAAAATCGACAATGACTCTCTCCGTGCCCTTTTTTAAGATACAGTCAACGCGGCCATAGAGCTCTGCCTTAATGAAGTTGCCTAGCTTTTCATCTTCAACAGACTCAACTTCCCACCCCGCATCTGATATCTCTTTAATGAAAACAAGATAAGCATCTTCAATATGTCTCTTTACTTCCGCCCTGGTAGAATCGAGACCTTGCATCATGAAGGGAGCAAAGTCTCCGGCAACAACTGAATCGTATTGATCTTTAAACCATTTTTTAGCTTCCTTCACTTCAAGAATCTGATCTCTTAGCATAGTTTCAAAAATGTGGTGGGTCAGAATGCCTTTGAGTTGATTTCCTTCATCAATTTGAACTACACCGCGATCTGTAATCCTAGCAACCTTACCTAAAAACCAATAGATGGGATGATAAATCAAATTATTGAGTGCACTATAAGAAACACGCTTAGGTGTGATATCTATTTTTCCAATATCAAAATCATATGAATTTAATTCCTCAGGAGCACCTTTGGTTTTCACGTTGCGATATGACTTCAAAAAATCCTGAACATTCATAACAAGAAGCTCCGGGTTTTTAAGGCCACTAATGAGATCAGAGTACAGAGGGTGCTTATCATCATTAATTGTTAATATAAGCTTACTATCGACTTTAGAAAGTGCTCTAATCGTCGCATCAAGGAGATGTGATGGTCCATCTAAATGAATACCAACACTTTCGAGATAGTTAATCTCTTCCACATAAAAAGCACTAGACTCACCCTTGGTACTGGTAGCACTACTAAACGGATGCCAGATAAGTTCATCCACATTTTCAGTCAGTCCCCCAACATGAGAAATAGTAGTTGGGCAACCAACCTCCGCTTTTCTAAGCTCAAGGGAATACTCTCCAATAGAGTCGGTCACTAAGCGGTTGAGGTCAGTATGGGAAATAGTATCTGAACTTTGAACTTTTAGCCTTTCAACAATGAGGTTAGCAGCAAAGCTTAGTGCCATATAAACACTTTTGTTCTTTTTACCTGCCCAAGCTGCAATATACTGATAGAGCTCTACAACATTACTCGATAACAGATCCTGCCCTCTTTCCACTTTGTCTCTATCAAATAGAAACTCGCACTCTTTACGCTGTTCATCAGTAAGCTCAGATATGAAACTTTTAAACTGATCTCCCCCAACACCTGGATAGCTTAGCAGTTGATCACAAATGAGTTTGCTAATCTCAAAGCTTATAGGAGAAGGATTGACCTTTAACAGAGATACCAAAATACTTGGATCAATTGGGTCAAATAAAAGTTCAGGGATTAGTTTTAATAGCTGAAACAACTGAACATTTGTCGATGCAATAGAGGATCCAATGGACGGAACTCCTTCTAAGGTTAAGCTCTCATCAAGTGAGCTTGAATCTGCAGTCAAAACAGTGGCAGGATTTTTTTTAAGATACTTTGAAAGATAGCGATCAATTTCGTACTGACTCCCCTTGAGAAGAATAAGACTGCCATCACCAGAGGCGACCTGATTTGATTTGCCATTAGTAATAATATCTATGAACTTTTTAAGATCTCCCTTGGAAGAGGTCTTACTCGTTTTTTCCCAAGTGACCTTTATATCTGCTTTACTAAGCAGTTCAACAATCATCCTCATCGGATATGATAGCTCTGTTTCATTGCCTAGGATGTGAACTTCATCTAAAAATGAAAAGTCAGATCCAGACTCAAATACTCTTCTCCATCTTTCAGCTACTCCAGCTTCTAGTGAAACTTTTTTCTCCACAGCGCAGAGATCGGCCAGTCTTGAGGGAAGCTTAGGAACTTTTTTAAAATCAAATCCGTGTAAATAGAGAGTATCCCTCATTTTAAGAACAGTTTTTGAAACAGATAGCGGATCAACGCTAAATGAGCGTGAAAAGAATCCACTTGGAAACTCTCCAAGGGCCAGTCTAAACTTTTCTATTCTAAGTTGATGTCCCTCAAATATACCTGAGAGCCCCAGGTGCTTCTCAAGAATATTTAGGAGTCCCGAGGGACCTACTATGGACTCATTCCATCTCCCCTCTCCGGTACTAAGGAGTGAAGTATTATGGGATTGATCTAGGTATGGCGAAATTGTTAATTTCATATAACTTCCTGTGTAAATACGAATATATGGGCTACTTTATCGGAGCATTTAAGTGCGTACTGTAATTAAGTTTTTCTTAACCTACAGCCCAAGCTTCCGACTTCTCTTCCCTTTATAACTCACCTCAAGTTTCAGCTCTTCAATCAGGTAGTGATTGGTGATCCCCTGAAGAAAGAAGTTGCGCTGGTAGACTGTCTTGAAGTCACCTACAGTGAGATTTGGGATGGATTCGATAAGAAGCTCCTGCTCTTTATCAATTTGCTCATCAGAGAGCTTTTTAAGCATTGAGTTGAATAATTTTACCTTGGCAGCATCTCTGAGAACATCAAAGCGAACCTTTAGATTAAACCTTCTCATGGAAGCGTGATCTAGATTTTCCACAAAGTTGGTAGAGCAAATTAGAACACCTTTAAATTTCTCCATTTGAACTAGAAGCTCATTAGTCCATGCCACCTGCCATGATTGAGTTGCAGCTTCTCTTGAAGTAAATAGAGAGTCGGCCTCATCGAGAAAAAGGATTGCTCCCTCCCGCTCTGCTTGTTCAAACATCTGTGCAATGCGCTTTTCTGTTTCCCCTACGTACTTATCGAAGATATCACTGGCATTCTTTTGAAGTAGCTTCTTCCCCAGGGTCTTTGCAATGTACTTAGCAAATTCAGTTTTCCCTGTTCCCGAAGCTCCGCTAAAAAGAAGATTGAGATTTTGGATGGGAGGGTTACTCCCCCACTCCTCTTCTAAGAACTTATAGAAGTCTCGTGTAGTAGAGATGATATTTTCGACTGACATATCTGTTGAGACCACTTCAGGATCATAGAAATTTGATACACTCAGCTTATCATTGCTGCCACCACCGATAAATGAATCATGGTTTTTAACGATAGACTTTACAAGCTCCTTCTTCTCCTTTCTAGCTATACCTGTAGGAAGATTCTGCGCACTTTTATAAGCGATTCCAACACTACCTGCGTTTACTGCGTGAACTTCCGCGAGCTCATTCATCTCACTGCTACTGAATAGTTTGTTATACCGTTTTTGACTCACTTCCCAGATTTTCTCACGTTGAGAAGATGTAAGATCATCAAATTTCACAGAGTAGTTAAAACGGCGTTTTGTTGATTCATCGATGCCATCTATGTGATTACTGATCCAGATCATATCCACAGAATCAGATTCTAGAACAGAATTAATCCACGCTTTTGAATCTGAATGAGTATTTTTCTCGCAACCAAAATAGGCATGCTGAGTATTTAGGATAGAGTCTGCCTCATCAACGAGAACGATTGGCCGACTGGTTCTAAAAATATTTTGAGAAGCAATGACAGCACGCTGGCGCTGATTAAGACTGTCTCCTCCATTTGAATCTTCTGACCGTATTATGTAAAGATCTCTCCCAAGTGATTTAGAAAGTGCTCTAACAAACTCTGTTTTTCCTGTTCCAGGCTTCCCATAAAGAAGAACCTTACTACCGGCTTTCTGAGATCCAAACAGTAGCTCGATAGAGCTGAGATCTCGCTTTGAAAGTGAGAACTCATCAAGTTCAAAAGCAGTTTTTAGCCCTTCTTTCATCAAAAAGTTTTCAGACACTGGAGTTTTCTCATAACCAGATATATACGATGCAGTATAGTCATCAAGAGAGAGACCCCCATGACCACGGTCCTCCAGCAGACAGCTTTTATAAAGTGCTCCCCCCTTAGAGAAGGATGACTTAAGATCTTTTAGACTACAGCCAAAAAGGCGAGAATATAATTTCCCAGAGCGTATGAGAGCGTCATCAAGAGCATCAAAGTGAATTCCATCAAAGACTGAAGAGGCCTCCTTTACGTAGTGAAACTCGAGTATCTTCAGTTCGGTATCAGAGAGCAAAAATGTTTCCTGTAGTTTCTGAAGTGACTTGTATCCCTGACTTCGTTTAAACGATTTTTTTTCAAGTATCAGTGAAGTTTTTTCAAGCAATAGATCTCGGAGCAGGTTCAATGCCTTAGAGTTTTTAGATAGTTTATCTCTGACGAGCCTAGAGACATCATCACCATCAGCAACTTCAAAGTCATCTCTATCTCGGGACCTAACCTTGCACAATTTTCTGAGCTTGAGAATGAAGGTCTGAGTTTCACTATAGTGGTATGTCATTAGATAGTGGCCTAGTAGCTCACGAGCATCATCAGAACTCTTCAGTGAGACCATTTTTATAAGTTGATGAATGTACTTGGCCTCTAAATGCCGCACGAATAGATCGGTAACCATAATTCCTCCAAAATAAGTAATTGTGATTCCAATCCATGGAACTGTTTATAGAACTAGAATAATGCGTGGAGTGGACAAAAAGTGTCACACAACAAAGATATTCTGCAGCTGAATAATTTTGAGGACTTGCTAGATTATGTGTACTGGGAAGGGTCTAAATATCGCCTGTTAAACTGATCAATCACTCCAATTAACTCTGAGGATAAAACTGAACGAGAAGACTGGATCAGAGACTCAGGGATGTCTCCATAGTAGGCGTGTGCAATAGAACCATTGATTGCACAGAGAGTATCAACATCTCCACCAATGGATATTGTTTTTCGAATTGAATCTTCAAATGATGATGACTCAAGAAATGCAATAATTGCCTCGGGGACTGTATCAATGGCCTTTTCACTATAACTATAGTGTGCTTGGAGATCTCGAAGGGATCGGTCCAGGACATAAAACTCATTAACAATAAATTCTCTAATTTCACTTTTTGATGCACCATTTCGGGCCAAAAAAATTGCTCCACAAACTGCTTCAGCTGCTTTGATCCCCTCTATGTGATTATGTGTACACTCTGCACTTATTTTAGCGTTTAGAAGTGTCTCTTCTAAGGAATCATATGCCCACCCCACAGGTGAGACTCTCATAGCAGATCCATTTCCAAATGATCCATATGGAGCTCCATCAGACTTCAACCAATCATCAAACATAAACCCATAACCAACATTGGGATAAGATAGGCCAAACTGCCTATACTTATATTTGTAGTCTATACCAGTCAAAAT
>JAGLCH010000218.1 GCA_023146355.1 Bacteriovoracaceae bacterium
AAGTTGTTGTTGACTGCACTCATCAAAGATTTCTTCCTTAAAGGCACTAAGTTTTTTTTCAAGTAACTGATGTTGGATTTTGTGTTCGTCTTTTTCATACCAGTTGTATCGCTCAAAGAGCATTTCTTCATGACGAAAGTGTTCACTTACATACTCTTCAAGTGAGATAAATATTTTATTTATACACTTCTTACTGGAGTCACTTAGAGCTTCATCAAACAAATTGTTAACAATTGCTATTAATGATTCGTGCTGTTGATCAATACTTTTAATTCCAAAATTATTACTACTTTTCCATATCAGTTTTCTTTGTTCAGGCATGTAGTATCCTTTTAGTTGCCACAATTTAAAAAGGCCTCAGTAAACTGAGACCAAATCTTTATTTAAAAAGAAAAATTATGAGCTAACTATAATCATTCCTAGATAGGAGATTGTGAAACATATAGTCTGTAGACTTTATCTTTTGTTCGTCTGATCGCGCATCTTCCTGTATTTTTGCGATCAATAAGGAAATCATAAAAGTCTTGCTGAGTGTCAGCAATTTCTAAAATTGATTTACCTTCATGTTCACCAAAGTCGACATATACTTTATCTTCTTCAATGATGCCTGTAACAGGACTCACTTCTTGTGCCATCTATCCCTCCCTAGAATTGCATAGCCAATATCTTAGTATTATTTTAGATGAAAAATAAATGGATTGAAAAGGATAAAGTGTAAAAAAATCAAATGGTTAGGTGTGTTTTTGCAAAGCGAAACAGTCAACTTTTCTTTAGTGCCTCCTACATTGAAGTTAGGCTATTTAAAGAATTGACGAAAATAATGAACAATATATTTAAACTCAGTGGGGTAGCTCTCAGCAATGAGAACCCTAATAAGTTCAAGGGCATCATAAAGAGAAGTAGCACTTCGATAAGGTCTTTCAGAGATCATTGCTGCAATGATATCTGATGTGGAGACTATCATTGTTTCAAATCCACCAATAAAATTATCAAACGTCTCTTCTGGATTGAAATCACCAGTGCCCAAAAGACTAAAGGAATGGTGGTTCTCAATGATTTTCAAATAAGATGGTGCTAGTTGTACTCGCCCTGATAGCAGGTCCACTGAAATTTCTGGATGCTTAGAAAATAGCTTTTTATCTACCTTTGAAAGAACAGGTGAATTATATTTTTCAATGGGAATGGCAGACATTCCAAGATCTTTAAAATAGCTTGTGAGAAAAAGTGACTCAATCTCTTTGGGACTTAAAAGCCGTGATTGCTGTAGTATACCCAGAAGGAAAATTGATGAAAGCATTGGTTGTGCAAAAATAAAGTGATGCTTTTGTGATTGATAATCACGATAGATCTCAAAGTGAAGCTTGGGGTTTTTTGATAAAAATGAAACAAGATTTTTAATACTTTGAAAAACGAGGTTGAGCTTTTGATCATCAGTAGGAGAGTCGTAGAGGTGCCCAAGGCAAATGGTTAAGAGATTCATCTGCTTCTTTGCATTCTCTAGCGGGTTACCAATAGAAAGAGCTCTCGTTACCTTACTGAGGGACTCCTGTAGGAGGGCAATTATATTTTGGTAGCTCTCTTCCCTTACAAATAGCAGAGTACTTCCTGAATGTAGCAATTCTTTTATTGCATCCGAGCTGATGGTATTACCCTGATAAAAAAAAATACGATACGGGCCACCGTCTGAAACAAAGATGTCACAGGGGGCAAACTCAAGCAACATCACCTCACGAATTGACACTGTGGTGAGCTTGAAGTTTAACGCATTTTGAAATATTGCAGCAAATGGTTCCATATAGTTATTAAGTATAGCGCAAGCTGAATAATTTAAAAGGGTTAGGATTTTCCCTAGGGGGCTTGGGATAGCAGCTAAAAAAATAAAAAAGGCCAAAGCATCGATGCTTTGGCCTTATATGTGTTGTGCAGGTTTTTGAAGTAACTATGCTATTTCAGGTCGAATTCTCGATCAGCAAGCGTCATGCGCTTCTTCAAAACTTTGAAACTATATGAGACGAAAATGCTTATGTATAGTGAAATATAAGATGGACGGTATATTAATATTCAAGCTATAAGTAATTGAAAAAAAGAGATAGAGGATTATGATGGAACTACATGATATTAAAGAGCTTTTACTTAACCCAAGTATTACTGAATCACAATTGATAAAGGAAATCAGGGGGATGAGCGATGCATTTACAGTCAATCGCGAAAAAATTGGTGAATATGTGATGAGTGAAGATAGCGTCTCTGCTTATACTTCGTTTTATCTCCCCACTAATGTTCCGAAATTTTCATTTATAGTGGAGCAACTGCCTGAGGCGGTTATAGCTGATCTGCAAAAGGCCACTTTTGTCGACTTTGGTTCAGGGCCAGGAACTTATTCTCTTGCCATGCTCGAGCAATTTCCTGACTTTTGTGGTTCGCTTATAATGGTTGATAACTCTGAGCTCATGATCGCCCAAGCACAGAAGCTAATTGATGGACTTTATCCCCACAGAGCAGAGCAGGCCAGCTATCACAGTAAAGTTCCAGATGATATTGAAGGAGAGGTTAAAGTTCTCTTTTTTGGACATAGTACCAATGAGATTGGAACTAGCGATACTATTCGTATGATTCGCAAGCTCGACCCCGATTATGTCTTTATTATTGAGCCAGGAACTAAGGAATCATTTACTGGGGCAATCAAGATTCGTCGTAAGATGGTATCTCAAGAATACAATATGGTTTATCCATGTCCCTCTATGGCAAAATGTCCAATGGAGCGAAGACCTGGGGACTGGTGCCACGGAGTAATCAATATGGTTCACTCTCATGAACTTGAAAGACTCTCACAGCTAGTGAGCCTTGATCGTAAGACAATGCCATTCATTGGCCATCTCTACAGCAAGAATATTTCCCCAAAGGAAAGTGGTGAACGTGGAAGACTTATCCAAATTATTGAAGAATCCAAGCACTCCTATGGGGTAGGGGTCTGCCGGCAGAATAAGGATAAGCTCCAGTATCAAAAGCTACAATTGGTTAAAAAGACTATGGGCAAGAAGCAGGCTAAAGAGTTTAAAAAGATAAATCGTGGGGTAGAGATTGAATATGAGGTCTTAAAAGAATTACCAGATGGTGTACTCAGAGCAAATTTAAAATAGTGTGGATTTAAATCGCGCACACTTTAGATTCAGAAAATAAAAAGGCCCTCATTTTTGAGGGCCTTATTATTACTTATTTGATTTTTTTACAGGTGCTGTATAGCTATTACCAAATTTCTTCTTGAATTTCTCAATACGACCTTCAGTATCTAGAACCTTCTGCTTACCTGTGTAGAACGGGTGACAGTCAGCACAGATTTCAGTCTTAGCAAGTGCCATAGTACTTTTTGTCGCAAATTTTGCACCACAAGCACATTCAACAGTTACTTCGTTATACTCTGGGTGAATACCTTTTCTCATTTTGGATCCTTTATATGACCTTGCTTATTACAAAGTCGGTTACAAATTAAAGTTAATATTGAAGTGTAATTTGACTGAAATGTCTGTTTTTGTCAAGCAAATCGCCCATTGGTGCTGATTTTTCTTACCTTTTATAGTTGTAAGTTAGAATAAAAACGTGTAAGTTTAAGCGGTTAATATTACCTGAAAACAATTAATAATTTTATAAGTTATTGAAATATAGTGGAGGCAGTTGTGGCAAAAGGACCTAGAGTAGTAATTCATTTAGAGTGTCAAACTTGTAGAAAGGCAGAGACAACGGGAGTTAGTCGTTACCATTCTTCAAAAAACAAGAAGACACACCCAGAAAGACTTGAAATCAAGAAGTATTGCAAATTCGAAAGAAAGCACACTCTTCACAAAGAAATTAAGTAATTCATCAAAAATTAATATGTTAAAAGGCTTTTCCTTAGGAAAAGCCTTTTTTTTATCTAAGCCTAGGCCTCAGATTTCCGATAAGTTGTTACTAATTAAATCGGAGATTTTATGGCCTTACGGCTTTTGATTGCAGATACAGATCAGGAATGGGCACTGAAAGCGGCCATGCATTTCAAATCACAACTTTACGATGTGGACGTTGTCCTCTCTGGTAAAGATGCTCAGCTTAAGGCATATAATGAGAAGTATTTCTGTGCCATTATCAATTATGATCTTCAAAACCATTCGGGCACGCAGGTTATTAAGTTTCTCAATAAAAACCACCCCGGTGTAAAAGTCGTTGTTAGTTTTGATACCTCTGCAGTCAAAGGTGGAGAGGATTTTGCTGCGATTAAAAAAAATATCCGGTTTGGTGCAACTTACAGTAAAGATGATGACTTTGATACCATGGGTGATTTTTTAGAATCCCATCAGTCTGCTGCCGATATGATGAATGTTAAGCCAACCTCCGACGTCATTCAGGATGAAGTCGAGATCATGCTTGATGATAATGAATTTACGAAGGTTAAAATTGATGAGTTTTACTCATCACAGGCAGTTTTGTTCGACGTCTTTGTACAGTTAGCAAGCGGGAAGTACGTAAAGATTCTCCACTCTGGAGATAAGTTCACTAAAGACAGAATTGACCGTTATAAAAACGAGAAGAAGGTTGAGTATCTTCATTTTTATAAAAAAGATGCCAAGAAATTTGTGAAGTTTGCAAACTACCTTGCAGGTAAATTTGGAAGCAGTAAGAAGGTTGCAACTCGCACAAAACTTGGGCTTATAAAAAATGTGGCCGAAAAATTTGTTGAAACGGCCTTTGCTGAAGGGGTCAAGCCCCAGGTGGTTAATCAGGCACAAGAAATTTGTACCAATATCTACAATGTCATCGACAGCTCTGATGACCTTAATGCTATTTTACGTGAATATGATGAATTTGATCCAAACGCATTTTCCCATGCCTATGCTGTTACCATGTTCGCTTCGATGCTCATTCAGCAGTTTGAGTGGAAGTCTAAGACAACTGTAGAATTAGTTGCAATGGCCTGTATGTTTCATGATATTGGAAAAATGAAGCTACCTCCATCTATGCTGCATAAACAACCGTCTGAGCTTTCAGACACTGAGATGGAACAATTTAGGACTCACCCTGAGCTTGGATCTCAAATGCTTTCAAAAACTCGAGAGATACCAAATGCTGTTAAGCAAATTATTCTGCAACATCATGAGCGCTTTGATGGAAGTGGTTTTCCCGCGGGGATCAAAGGGCAAAAGATTTTGACCTTGGCAAATGTTGTTGGCCTTGCAGATGAATTTTATCACATTATGATTGAGACAGAAGAAAAGAAGCCTGTACCTGCACTTCGTAAGTTTTTAACTAATCCTGCTTTGGTCAAAAAATTTAATTCAGTGCTTATTGAGAACTTCCTTAAATGCTTTGTGGACCCCGGAAAGATTAAAAGAAAGTGACCTAGTAAAATAATTTTTTAATTTGCATCTTGCGAAAGTGAGTAGGCCTTTTATTAAAGATATTAAGCGCATCTTTTGAAACAATCATCGGGTGTGTCTTATTTGAAGAAGTAATAATAAGTGACTGCCACTTTTCATTTTTTATTCCTGGAAGAGTACTAATAAGCCCAGTTGCAAGATAACTTACTTCTATACCATTTTCAGTCAGCACTATTGTATAAGACGGCTTGGCAGTATATCTGTCGATTCGCTTCTGTTGTGCTTTATCGATTTTATCTAGAATGATTTGACTCTTGAGTGAGGCCATCTTATCGATAAATTCTTTAGCACGATCTTGATTGATTTCCCTTCCTTGATGATCAAACCAGATGTTTTCTTTTCTCTTAAGTGTAAGTATTGCTCTACCTGAACGTCTTCCACGATAAATTTCAAGTTGGGTGATGATCTTAGTCGAGCTTGGGAAAACATTTGAGTCGATAAACATTGCAAGGTCATAGGTTTCAATAGGAGAAACAAGAGAGTCCACTTGAAAAATTGCGTCCTTATCTTTAAATGTAACGTAGGTTGAATTATCAATAGGGTTTGTTAGCCCAATCTGAAGAGTCTCACTTGTTCCATTTACTGAATTCTCGAGCAGAATTGATATCGTAGGATCGTTAAGTGAAAAGTTTGAAAGGCTAATTGGATCTTTGTTAAATATTTTTTTTATCTTAATCTTTTTAAGGGTATCGATTAATTTATTTACGAATTTGGCCTTAGCTTCTAGTTTTCTTGGCGAAACTAGTGACCACTTGTCACCAGAGGAGATAACTCTCTTCTGAAGAGAGTAGACACCTAGTTGATTGGAGAGAGTGATGCCATCTGAGTTTTCGAGCGTATTACTGCTAAATAACGAAGTGAATTTTGAAAGATCGTAATTGTGGTCTGTGGGGGCCTGAAAAAAGTGGCTAAATGCTGCTCCGAACAACAAAAGAACGGTGAAGACCCCAAGGAGCCAGTTTGATGCAGTTGTCTTCTTTGATTTGATTTTTATCAGCACTATATGTTTCCTGCTTACGAATACTTGTTTATACTAAGTAATATTTTAACTACTTCAATTTAGTTCGTACAGTACAAGCGGAGAAAAGATGGACTTACTTCAATTACTTATAGATGGTGGATTTATTATGTACCCTCTCATTATCTGTTCTATCTTAGTATGGGCCGTTGTGATTGAAAAGCTCTGGTTCTTATCACAGTTTAGAAGGCAGTTTACTTGCCTTCATGATCGCGCTGTTGTTCTCATTGACGAAAAAAAAATTAATGAGGCCAAGGGTCTTGGTCACACTGTTCACCACTATATCTCAGCTCCTTATTCTATCCTTTTCGAGGACAGAACGAATAAGAATCAGTGGGAGCATAAGATGGGACGTCGTTTAATTGAGACTCAGCAGGGTCTTAAGCGATCATTGTGGCTTCTTGGAACAATTGGTGCAGCATCTCCATTTATCGGCCTATTTGGAACTGTTGTAGGGATTATCAAGTCATTTGAGGCGATTGCCGTCTCCGGAAAAAGTGGATTTAGTGTTGTTGCTGCTGGCCTGTCTGAGGCGCTCATTGCTACTGCTGCTGGTATTATCGTTGCAGTGATCTCGGTAATGTTTTTTAATTACTTTCAAAACCGTCTGACTATACTCAATACAGAGTTCAAGCATCGGCTTGAGGATCTAATGGACCTGTTCGAGTAGGAGATAGCTATGCCCATTCAGATGAATGATAATAATAACTCTAATGATAAGATAATATCAGATATCAATATGACTCCGCTGATTGATATTATGTTAGTTCTTTTGATCATCTTTATGGTCACATCATCTGTTTCGCTAGAGTCGGGGCTCGATATAGATCTACCTAAAACAAAATCTCAAACCTCTTCCCAGGAGGGGAAAGCAGTCCTTGTTTCTCTTGATCGGCACGGTGCAATATCAGTACAGGGGAAAGAGGTCGATCTGGCAGGACTTAAAGATGCGATTTCAGAGGCATTGCACACTGACAATACATCTCTCGTGGTTTTTGAGGGCGATAAAAATTCAAATCTTGGAAAAACCATTCAAATTATGGATGTCGCTAAAATTGCTGGTGCTAAGAAGTTTGCAATTGCCACAGAAGGAAATAACTAGAGGTTATCTAGCTCACTAAAGATATCGTCGTCATCATCTTCATCCGCTTTCTTCTTTGCTTTCTTTTGTGATTTTTCAATCTTAGGTTCAACGGATTGTAAGAAGTCACGAAGAAGTGTTCGTTCGCCTTTTTTTAGGAAGCTGAACTCGACACAGGCGCGAAAAAGTAATTTATTTGTCTTGATAATACGGCTCTTAAGGTTGTAGTTGCGACAATATATAACCTGCGCATTAACAATGAAATTTTTTGGAATCTGAAATTCTATTACGATAGATTGGCCATCTAAGAAATTATGGTCAGAGAAGAAATACATCTTATCCATATAGATTTCTGCCAACATCGTTCTTCCCACAACTGTTTTATCTTGGGGGAGTTTAGGCCTGATTACATTTATTTGGTTTTTATTCAGGGGTTCTTCTGCAACTTCACTCGCTGCGGAATCTTCAGCTGGCCCCTCTGTAGATTCTCCTTCCTCAGCTTCAGCGAGTGCTGCTGCCATGGCATCTTCAGAATCATCTAGTTCACCCTCTTCTGAGATTTCACCAGCATCTTCAGACTCTTCCTCTGAGGGGGCAACGCTCTTTAAGGTGTATTCCTTTTGAATGAGCTCAATGGCATCAGGTTTTGCGACTCCATCTCGTTCTATCTTTTGAGCGGCAACCATTTCAATCTCATCTCTGAGTGTCCAAATGTTGAGAGCGATTTTCTTTAAATAAACTGGGTCTGAGGAATTTCCGTGTATCATTATTTAATTTTACAAAAAAGCGAAGCTTTTAGCTATCTACACGAAATTAGGGCAGAAAGTGCCCAGGTTTGTTAATTATATGGCAAAAACGAAAAAACCCTCCATAAGGGGAGGGTTCATCATATCTTTTAAAGCGTTAGCTCTTATTGGTAAAGGTGCTTGAATTTTCTTAGGAACTTAGAAAGTGATCCAACTTTGTCTAGTGTACGGATAGCACTTGTAGATAATCTAAGCTTAACAGTTTCACCTGTTTCTGGATCAAATACTCTCTTCGTCTGAAGATTAGGTTGCTGAGTCATTTTTGATCTGTTTTTTGCGTGAGAAACTTTGTTTCCTACTAGTCTTCTTTTTCCAGTTAAATCACATACTCGTGCCATTACAATATCCTTTTTATCTTTCGTAACTAATTCATTTTGTATAATTTGGGACAGGCGACGCCTGAACCTACGTAATATAAACTTAATAAAAGGAAAATTCAACCCCTTTTTTTTGCTTTTGTGTGAGGCGTTATCGCTCAAATGTGCGCTGGCAAGGGTATCGCCGACTGAATTGTGATAGTCAAACTAATGTATTGGGCAAAAGTAGCTAATTTTACATCTTTATAGAGCTGAACTTATAATGATGGTGTTAAATAATTAGATAATAGTTAATCACGGAGGAATATATGAAACCACTTAAGGTTGTTACCAAGCTTGCGGGGACCCCCCAGAATAATCCAATTTATTCGGAAACGGTAAAAAATGCTTCAGGTGAGAAAGTTATTCTTGCCGACCCAAAAGCAACAAGAGCTCTTGTTGCCCTAATGAATCAGCACGCTGTGACTGGTGGAGCTGCCTGTCATTGGGGTGGGCCTGCAGCTTACGCTGAGGTGCTTTCTTCTATTCACGGAATAATGTTCAGCAAGAAAAATGAAAACTGGTTTGATCGATTCAATTTTATTAATGATGCTGGTCACGCCGAAAATGGTGTATATGCCCTTCGCGGTAATTATGGTTTTGATAATCTATCAATTGAAGATCTTATGAAGTTTAGATCAATTGAGTCTAAGCTTACTGGTCACGGTGAAGCTCATCTAAACCCAGAAGGTGTATTTATTTCAAACGGCCCACTAGGGTCTGGTGTACCACAAGCTCAAGGTCTCTCTATTGCAGATAGGATTATTGGAAACGATAGAGTGACTGTTTGTGTAGTTTCAGATGGTGCCAGTATGGAAGGTGAAGCAAAAGAAGCTTTCGCTGCAATTCCTGGTCTTGCTAAAAAAGGAAAAATGAATCCATTTGTACTTGTTGTTTCTGACAATAATACTAAGCTTTCAGGAAGAATTGAGGAAGACTCATTCTGTATGGCCCCTACTTTTGATGCAATGGAAACTCTTGGATGGAACGTTATCCGAGAAGAAAAAGGGAATGATCTTCAAAAGACATACCTAGCAGTAGAAAGTGCATTTGCAACGGCAACTTCTGAAAGGCCGGTTTGTCTTATTCTAAAAACAGTAAAAGGTTTTGGCAATAAAGGAACTGAGGATGCTGCTTCTGGTGGACACGGTTTCCCGCTCAAAGCATACGATGGAAAGATTGTTGATTTTGTAAAAGAGATCTATGCTGGCAATGCTCCAGAAGAGTTTATTTCTTTGGCACAAACACTCATGGTTAAGCCAGAAAATAATGCTGCGCCAAAAGCAGCTCCAGCAATTAAAGAAGAAAAAGTTCAACCAGGGTTTGCTCGAGCAATGGCAAAAGCAGCTAGAGAAGGGAAACCTGTTTACTCTGTAAGTTGTGATGTTCAGGGGTCCACAGGAGTTGCTCCTTTTCACAAGGAGTTTCCAGACAACTGTCTTGATCTTGGTATTTCAGAATCAAATATGATCTCAACTGCTGTTGGAATGAGTAAGCTTGGATTCATTCCTGTTGTTGATGCATTTGCGCAGTTTGCAATCACAAAAGGAAATCTCCCCATTATCATGGGTGCTCTAACAGAAGCTCCGATCCTTGGAGTTTTCTCACACGCTGGTTATCAAGATGCTGCTGATGGTGCTTCTCACCAAGCAACAACTTATCTTTCAGCTGTGTCCTCAATTCCTCACACAACAGTTATTCAGTGTGCAACTTCAACAGATGCTGAAAAATATATGTATGATGCGATTAATCGCCATGCTCAAGCTGTTGAAAAAGGCGATACTCCTGATAATGTTATCTTCTTCCTAGGGCGTGAAAATGCTCCTCAGTACATTGGAGAAAATACATCATACGAGTGGGGGAAAGTTCAGGTTCTTCGCGAAGGAACAGATGTTGTTATTTCTGCAGCAGGACCAATGCTTCTTAAGGCACTTAAAGCTGCCGACGAACTCGCAACTGAAGGGATCAATGCAACAGTAATCAATAACACTTTTATTAATAAAGTTGATACTGCGACTTACGAGGCCGAGCTTAAGAAGTGTGGTGGAAGACTTGTTACAATTGAAGATCACCAGATGATAGCAGGAATGGGATCAATGATTTCCCACGCACTACTTAATAAAGGAATTAGCTTCACATTGCGTTCACTTGCAATTGGTGGAGAGTTTGGACAGTCTGCCTATAAAGCAGATGAACTTTATGATCGTTTTAATTTGAACCCTGAGGGGATCAAAAGTGCAGTTAAAGAGTTAATGTAAATATGGTGAGGGCCTCGAGAGAGGCCCTTTTTTTTGCACAATTTAATGTATTCAGTTGGAGTACATGACTCTAGTCGCTGGTCATAATCCACATAGGGTGGTCAATGACATTTGTATAGATAGGGTGATACCTTTCTGTATTGTAGAACTGATTCACATCAATTATTTTCTTATTGTTTTGAACCGTGCTTATGGGAACACTCTCATAGCGGCCATTTTTCATTGCGACCATACGACCAAACTTTTTTTCTTTTATCAGAGTCATTGCTAGGCTTCCGTAGGCCGTCGACACTAATGAGTCAATGGCATCAGGAGAACCTGAGCGCACTAAGTAACTCAATCTTTGATTGATAACCTCTACTTTCTTTCCATTGTTGTATTTTCCTGACAAATTATGAATGCGTTCGGCAACAACATCTCCAATACCGCCGAGCTTTTTGTGACCAAATGAATCTTTTTCATCCGTTTCAAAAATCATCTCACTACCTTCAAACATTGCCCCTTCAGAAACCATCACTACTGCGAGTTTATCTGGGCATTTATTGCGATCATTAATTAATAGCTGGGTGAGCTTATCCATATCAAACTTATGTTCTGGTATAACACATCTATCTGCTGCTCCCGCTATCGTTGGCAGCATCGCAGTATATCCAGCATACCTGCCAAATACTTCAACAACCAAAAAGCGCTGATGGGAGGTGGCGCAGGTGCGAAGCTGATTTGTGAATTCTATTGTTCTACTAACACACGTACTAAAACCGATGCAGTAGTCTGTTCCAGGAACATCGTTATCCATAGTTTTCGGGATGGCGACAATCTTTACTCCTAGGTCATGGAGATGGGCAGCATAGCCAAGAGTATCATCTCCCCCAATCGGAATGAGATAGTCGATTTCTGCATGGGCCAAATTTTTTAATACTTCTTCGGTCAGGTCATTTGTCTTATCACAGTAACGATCTGATAAATGGTCCGGGACTTTATCTAAGGAGACTGTCTTGGGATTTGTACGTGAAGTATGAAGAAATGTACCCCCAACAGTGCGATATTTATTAACAGTGAGTTCATCAAGCTCAACAAGATACTTTTGATCTTTACTTGATTTGCTGCGATCAATATTAATCGTTCCTTCCCAACCATTTTTTATTCCAACAACACGGTAGCCCTCTCTGATTGCTCTAAAAGTGATTGCCCTAATTGCAGGGTTAAGTCCTGGAACATCTCCACCACCAGTTAAAATACCTATGACACCTTTCATCTATTTATCCTCGGTCAATTTTATTGAGTCTATATTGTAAAAGAGTTTACAGGTTTTTTTAGGGGTGCAAGAAGGTTGGGTAAAAGTAAAATAACAGAGTAAAGTACCATGTTAGGTTAATTTTCTTCATCACCACTTAGCGACTCTTAACTTACAAATCTTTTTTCAATTCCGAAAAGGAGCTATGAGAAAAATCTTATTTTTTGTTTTTTTGTTACTTGGGTCAACGATAGCATGTGCTAGAGTTCCGCGAATATATTTTATTTCGCCAGACCGCGCCAACACCAGTAATGAATTTTGGCAGAGTACTGTTAAGTTATTTAAAGCTGCGACGTCAGATATTGGGGCCGAGGGGAGAGTTATATATTCCCCTGAGGGTGATCGTTTTTCCTATTCCGATACAATTGTGAATGCCATTAATGATAAAAAGAAACCAGACTATGTGATTATAATAACTCGCCCTCATAGCACAGGTAGAGCGTTTGAGCAGGCAAGGAAAAAGGGAGTTAAATTATTTATTATCAATAGTGAGATTCTAGGTATGCAAAAAAAAACGATTGGACTGCCGAGAGAAAAGTATAAAAACTGGATCGGCCATTTTACTCCAGATGATTATGCGGCGGGAGGGCTTCTTGCCGAGTGTATGATTAGATCTTCGGACAATAAGCTAAGTGGTAACTTCGCAGCAATCAATGGCACTAGAGAATCAAGCGCATCAATCCTCCGACTTCAGGGACTGAAGGATACATTGGAACTTTATCAAAATCACTCTCTCATTTTTGATGTATTTGGAAATTGGAGTATAACGAGAGGGGAGGAGCTTGCTCCAATCCTAATTAGCCGCTTTCCTGAAACAACATTTATTTGGAGTGCAAGTGATCTTATGGCGGAAGGAGTTCTCAATTATCTTTCTACACATAAGCTTGATAAAAGCTATATCGTGGGTGGGATTGACTGGTCAAAATCGGCACTCAAAAGGGTAATGAACGGCAAACAACATTGCTCTGTTGGGGGGCATTTTCTTGAAGCTGCTTTTGCTGCGGTCGCTATATATGACTACCATAATGGAATCGATTTCATAGATGATTTAGGGAAAACCTATAAATCTCATTTCTTTGTCTCAAATAAGAATAATGGAAAAGAGATCTATAATAGTATCTATGGTAAAAGCTCATTTGATTTTAAAAAGATTTCAAAGACACATAATAAGAGGCTAAAGAACTACAATTTCCAGTACTTTATTAAATAGTTATAGCGCCCAAACTCTTTCTGTTTACCTATAATCCCTTTCATATCCATGTTGTGCATGATAATTTTTGTCTACAAGGATATCTGAATTATGACTTACAATGATTTAACAAAAGGAAGTATTCTCGGAAAAATTACCCGAGTTTCACTACCAATTATGGGCACTTCCTTTGTTCATATGGCCTACAATTTAACTGACATGTATTGGCTAGGGCAGGTCGGCAGTAAGGCCGTTGCTGCTGTTGGTGCAGCTGGACTCATCACCTGGTTTGTTCAGTCACTTCTCTCTTTTTTAAAAACTGGCGCAGAAGTAAATGTTGCACAATCTATTGGGGCGGGAAATACAAAACGAGCAGAGCGATATGCTAGAAATGCCCTCTACCTCTCTTTTGTTCTCGGGACCATTACTTGTATCATTGTGGGCATCTCCGCGGGGCACCTGATTTCATTCTTTAAGCTTAAGGAAGTCGAGGTTATTAATGATGCCACCACGTACTTAAGAATCTGTTCCGTTTCTCTTTTAGCTTCAATCGTAATGGTAACAATGAATGGGATATACAACGGTATTGGCCGTAGTAAAATTCCATTTGTTATTAACTCTATTGGACTTGTTGGAAATATTATTCTTGATCCAATCTTCATTTACCATTTTAATATGGGAGCAGCGGGAGCGGGGATTGCTACTGTCATTTCTCATCTTTTTGCTCTCTCCATCTTTATCTATTTTATCACTGTCGTAAAACCTCCCTTTGAAGGATTTTCGTTGGTCGGAAAATTATCGAAAGAGTTTTATGGAAAGATTATAAAGGTCGGGTTTCCGCCTGCCATTCACTACGCTGCTTTTTCTTTTTTTGCTATGGTTATCACTCGAATTGTATCAGGCTGGGGGGCAACTGCTATTGCTGTTCAAAGTCTTGGCTCTCAGATTGAGTCTCTTACTTGGATGACTGCATTAGGCCTCTCTACCGCTCTTTCCTCATTTGTAGGACAGAATTTTGGGGCAAGACAGTACAAAAGAATTTTTAAGGGATATGTTTTAACTCTGGCACTTTCTTCTTGTTTTGGAATTATGGCAACGCTTCTTTTAATGTTTGGTGGCCATTATATTTATCAGATTTTTATGCCTGAGCCCGATGCAATTAGAATTGGTTCTGAGTACTTGTGGATTATGGCATTTTCTCAAATTTTTATGACTCTAGAAATTACAACTGCAGGTATCTTTAACGGTTTTGGTAAAACGCTACCGCCATCATTTGTTGGGATTTTTCTTACTGGACTTCGAATTCCACTGGCACTAGTTCTCTCAGTTCCCTTGGGGCTGGCAGGAGTTTGGTGGAGTATTACAATCACCTCAATTTTAAAGGGGATTGTCCTCTATGTATGGTTTTTCTTTTGGCATCGCACTGGAAACTACAGGACACTTGCTGTCGAGTAATATAAAAGGCCCACACTGATCTGTGGGCCTTCATCTTGTTCTTTTTTCTTAATATCTTCCAAATTCATCGTCATCTAGTTTAATCTCTGGTCCATCATTAGATGCCAGTTTTTTTGCAGGCGGCAGGTGGTCATCGTGAAATTCACTATCATGGACCACTGGTTTTGCTGCTGGGGTAGGTTCTGGAGATACATGTCGAGCAGGGGCCGCTGCTGGCCTTGACGGTGCTGCAGCCGCTTTTGATGTTTTCTCACTTTGGCCTGTATATCCACCAAAGTTTGATTGTTCCTTCAGTTTAAACTGAGCAATAAGCCCTTGAAGGGCAATCGATTGACTACTCATTTGTTCTGATGATGCTGCTGTTTCTTCTGCACTCGCAGTATTATGCTGAGTCACCTTATCAATTTGTGATAGTCCCTCAGTAACCTGAGATACACCACTTGCCTGTTCGTTAGAGGCAACTGCAATTTCACCGACAAGGCTTGCTGTTTTGTTTACACTTTCAAGAATATCGTTAAGTGCAGTTGCGGTACTTTTTGCTAGGGCGGAGCCATCATTAACTTTGTTTCCTGAATCCTCAATCATTTCTGTTGTTTCTTTTGCAGCTTGAGCTGAACGCTCTGCAAGGTTTTTAACTTCCTCTGCAACAACTGCAAACCCTTTTCCATGTTTTCCTGCACGAGCTGCTTCAACTGCGGCGTTTAGTGCCAGTAAGTTGGTTTGGAAAGCGATCTCATCAATGACTTTGATAATTTTTGCAATATTTTGTGAAGAATCGTTAATTGACTCCATTGCTGTAACCATCTCTTGCATTTGGTTATTTCCACTTTCTACATTTTGCTTCGCCTCGTTTGCCAGTGTTTGTGCTAGGCCGGCATTTTCAGAATTTTGTCTTGCTTGGCCACCAATTTGGTGCATAGAGCTTGAGATCTCTTCAACTGAAGCTGCTTGTTCCGTTGCTCCTTGACTCATTGCCTGTGATGCGCTGGCAACCTGTTGTGATCCCGTTGCCACCTGAACTACTGCTTCATTTACCTGACCTAATGCCGAGTTAACTTGATTAATAACGTCATTGATTGCATCTTGAGTTTCAGAGATCGCACCTAGAATTTTATTTTCTGCAGTACACACTTCTCCTATTTCATTATCCTGTTCTGCCATTTTCTTTACTTTCTCTAAGTTCTCGTCGTGAAGATCAATTACGAGGTTGCTTCTCCAGTCGGCCTTTGCAAGCTTTGTTTTCAAGTGGGTTGCCATATCATTTGTAGCATCTGAAAGCTTAGCGATGCTTTTTGATACAACTTCCATTGGCTGAGTAATTCCACGTGTTAGTGTCAAGCCGATGAATACAGAGGCCGTGATGGCAATGATTAGCCCTAAGATAATCATGATATAGGCCCACATCTTAGCATCTTCAATATAGGTATATACTCCATCTCTAACTTTTCGTGTGTCAGTCAAAACAAGTGCAGCATTTTTCTTCTGTTTTGTTTGACTATTGCGTTGATTAATACGGATCTGGCGAAACTCATTTACCTTAGACCTATATGTTGTTAGGTTTGTGAGAATTTTTGACAGCGCTTTTTGAGCATTGGTACTTTTGTAGTGAGAGATTAGTGTTTCAGCTTTTTCTTGTGCTCCCGCGATCTCTTTTATCCACGACTTTGCCACAATATCCTGCTCTTCTCTACTAGTGGCCAACTGGTACTTTTGAGCAAAGATGCGAACTCGGTTGAAAGAATTTCTAATTTCTTGCGCCTCAATGGTATCTCCATAAAAATCTGCAGTGATGCGATCTCCGTATTCTTTTGCATCGAGATACACAACATCATCCATTAGCTCCTTGATTCCGGTTAGAACTTCGCCTGCGGCTGAGGCCCTTTCTTTACCAACTTCTTCCTTCGTTTTCTCTAAGTTGTAATATGTTTCATTCGTATTTTTATAGGCCTTTGTAGCTTCAATAACTTTTTCAACCATCTCCTTATTTGCAGAAGACTTCATCATGTCTTTTGCCTTAAGTCCTGATGCTTGTACTTTTTCAATTTCATCACGCATAACATTTTGATATTTGTCATCATGGTAGATTACAAAGCGCAGTGAGCCACCTTGTGCATCAAGAGCATCGGCAAGCATTGTGTTAGAGTGTTTTGCAATCTCTAGCTGATAGGTGATATTTCGTAATGAATTTATTCCAATTGCGCCGACTGTTATTAGTAGCGCGAGAATAATTCCAAAGCTAATAGAAAGCTTCTTTCCGATTTTCAGGTTGTTAAACCGTTCCTTCCACATAATGGGCTCCTTCAACATCTGTTAAAAATATATTCAATACTATTTCGGAATTTTACATGAGTATTTGAGTAAATATGAGTGAAGAATTAATAAAAAAAAAACCGACCCAGAGGTCGGCCTTATAAGCTGCTTATTTTTGGTATTTTGAAGCAATAGTCTTCATCTTTGCTCTAAATGATTTTTCTATGGTCAACATTTGACTTTTGAATTCTTGACGATACTTTTTCATTTCTTGACGTTGCTCCTTGTGACCATTTCTCTTCCCTTTGGTACCTTGTCGCTCTGCTCTCATCTTTTCTTGGTGAGATTTAAGCTGTGAGGTATCGCTAAAATTAAGTGAATCTATCGCATTTTTACGATCTTCTATTTTTTGCAGTCGCTCAATATGCATCTTTTCCATATTTTCCTTGCGGATAGTGAAAAGCTTCTTTTCATGATCAAGCCTGAGCCTATATGACTCCTCATGAAAGGCCTTGAATTCTTTAATTAAACCCTGCTTTACACTAGCTGGAACCTTCTCATTTTCCATAAACTTAATAATTGATTGTACCGGCTTACTACGTTTTTCGCGTTTACC
>JAGLCH010000219.1 GCA_023146355.1 Bacteriovoracaceae bacterium
TAATTGCATGAAATTTTTTCTAAAATAAATCCAACCAACTTTTGGCCACTTACGGCCTCGCGTTATAGGCCTTTTGTATTTTAGCTGATAGAATTTTCTCTTTTGATAGGAGAAGTTCATTAATTCAAGCTTAATAGACAATTTTTCAAAAATTCAAGACCCAAGAATGAAAAAGCAGTAATCTCCGGTCTTTCCTAATCTGATGAATACTACTGCCTTTCTGATGGTATTTTATGTTATTTTTCGTAATGAATAGCAAAAATGGCCTTCTCAATACGTCCTATAAGATTTACTATTCCAAAAAATAACTTTTCTTGGAATAAGCTATGATTCGTAAACATTTATCTACCTCCGGTATTTACCAGCTACTTAATAAGTCTTTTGAGCGAGTTGAGGATCATCGCAATAAGAATATTAACTATAAAATTCAAGATGTACTCTCTGCTGGACTCGCACTATTTACCTTCAAGTATAGCTCTCTATCGAGTTTTCTAGAGGCCACCTCTGATATGCAAATTGGTAGCAATATTAAAGATCTATTTAAAATTAAGAATATTCCTTCAGATACTCAGTTTCGGGATATTTTAGACCCACTAAATTACGAACAACTGAGACGACCTTTTGATGAGATACTCAGAGAAATGCAAAGAGGAAGGGAGCTTGAGAAGTTTACAGTACTTGGTGGATTATATCCGATCTCCCTAGACGGTACTGGATATTATTCTTCATCAAAAGTTCGATGTCCATGCTGCCTTAAGAAAAAAATAAAAGGTAAAGACGATGAGTTCATATATCACCACCAAATGCTAGGAGCTGCAATCACTCATCCTGACCATAAGCAAGTTATACCTCTATTTCCAGAACCGATAAAAAATGGAGATGGTGAAAAGAAAAATGATTGTGAAAGAAACAGTAGTAAGCGCTGGTTGAAAAATTTCAGAAGTCATCACTCTAAAATGAGAGCTTTAATTATTGAAGACTCCCTAGCATCAAATGCACCTCACATCGAAGCACTTAACCAGTATGACTGCCGATATATCTTAGGGGCAAAAGAGGATGATCATAAATATCTCTTTGAACAATTCGAAATTAATTCAAAGAATGATCTTACGGGGAAGCATGAGGCCACTATTTATACGGGGGAAAAAGTAAGAAAGAAAACCACTCGAACTTACGAGTATATCAACAA
>JAGLCH010000022.1 GCA_023146355.1 Bacteriovoracaceae bacterium
CCAGTGAATATTTTTTCTTAATATACGAAATGATTGCTTCATCGAATTTGTCACCAGCAACACGTACTGACTTAGAATAAACGATACCACCAAGTGAGATTACAGCAACTTCTGTTGTTCCCCCTCCGATGTCTACAATCATGTTTCCTGAAGGCTCAGTAATTGGAAGGTCAGCTCCAATTGCAGCGGCCATTGGTTCCTCGATGAGGTATACCTCACGTGCTCCTGCCTGCTCAGCAGATTCTTTAACAGCGCGTTTTTCGACCTGTGTGATACCAAAGGGAATACAAATAATGATTCTAGGCTTAATCAGTTTGTTACCTGCAGCAGACTTTTTAATAAAGTACTTTAGCATTTCCTGAGTCACTTCGAAGTCAGCAATAACACCTTCACGCATTGGGCGAATTGCCTTTATACTTCCTGGAGTTCTGCCAAGCATTTCTTTAGCTTCTTTGCCAACGGCAAGAACCTTGTTGACGCCCTTCACCCCTTGGTGAACTGCAACTACGGATGGTTCGTTAACGATGATCCCCTTATCTTTAGCATATACAAGAGTATTAGCTGTTCCTAGGTCAATCGCTAAATCATTTGAAAACCAATCAAAAATTTTCTTTAACATATTAGTTCCTTTTTAAATTATTACCACTGGTAGTGTCTCATCGTCTCACCCTTTTCTGCGATTTGTGCCATCGCTTTAATTCCGAGTTCGATATGAATATCTGTATACTTTTTAAAAACTTGGCTTGCTGACTTCTTCGTTTTAATTCCGCCCTTCTTCATAGGACAATCGGATATTAAAATCAAGGCCCCAATATTCACCTTACTAACAAAGCAAGATGCAAAGAGCGCAGCAGTTTCCATCTCAACACAGAGGACTCTCTCCTCAATTAATTGAGACTTAAAACGGTCATCAAATTCCCAAAACCTAAAGTCTGTCGTATGAATCGTTCCAGACTTATAATCATACCCCTCTTCAAGCAGAATTTGTGAAACAAATTTCTGAATTTGAAAAGTAGGTAGAGCGGGAACCTGGGGAGGTAGAAAGTGCTGACTTACCCCTTCTGCGCGGATGGAAGCAATTGGGAGAACAAAGTCCCCTACTTTAAGCGAAGGATGCACTCCTCCGGCCATCCCCAAAAATAAAACTGCCTTTGGCTCAATAACAGCGAGCAACTCTCCAATGAGAGCTGCCATTGCTGAACCAATGCCAAATTCGACAATTGTGACTTTGGATTTCTTAGAGGATGCCGCCTTGAAGGCAGACCCCTGAGTATATACTGAATCATCAAGTAGAGTGTTAAATCGCTCAACATAGTAATGAAAGTTTGTGATAATAATCTGCTGCTCAAACATATCAAGAGAATGACCGGTGTAACGCTCAAGCATATCCCTAGCGATCTTTTTCTTTGCAATATTGCCGTGAATACGGCGCGACTTGAGAAGCACCCGCCTTGGATCTAAATACGTGTCATTCAATTCATCCGCATTGTTCATTTCAAGCGCCTGATCTTCCATTGCTTCAGGTGACCTTGAATCAACTTTTCTACGAGAGGCAGATGCACTTTGAACTTCCTTGGATGCCACTGTTTTCTTCACCGTTTTTTTTGGTGTAGCTTTTTTAGTGACTTTCTTACTGGCCTTCTTGGCCACTTTTTTTACTGCCACATGATCTCCAAATCGATCACCTATTGAACGCATAACGCCTAGGATCGATAAATAAAATAATTGTTATTAAAATTTAACACTTTGCCTATTTTATTGACAACAGTGAAGGGTAAATTTTTTTCTAAATCTTTACCTATTGTATAGTATGTACAAATAGGGGTGAATGATCTTTCTTCTTGTCAAAAGCACCTCTTTTTCTTAGTATAGGCGCTAGTTGGAGTTATAATTATTACTGTTACATACAAAAGTTGAGGTATCACCATGGGAATGGGACGTAAGAAATCTGTTTTAAAGATGAAAAGAAGAAAGAGCCAAATTAAACTTAAAGCAAGAATTCAGAGAAGAATAAAGAAGGTTTAATTCTTTTTTCAACATTGAATCAATAAAATCCCGCACTTAGCGGGATTTTGTTATTCTTGAGCTTCAGTTTTGACTGGCTCGGCCCCCAATAATTCCCCCTGGCCATCAAATACCTTTTCAAACTTTCGACGCCGAAGACGAATCGGAGTCATATCTTTCATCCAAATCCCATCTTGCTGATTCCACCTACCTGTAAGTGCCTGAAAATGCTCTTGCCCTCGAATATATATATCCAATTCATCTCTTGAGGTGAAGTTTTTATCACCTAAAATAGACTGAATAATTGAAAACGAGTCATATGACCGAACTTCAATGAGACGCGGATTTCGGCCATATCTAGACTTAAATTTCTTTGCAAATATCTTTTCATTACTTGAGACCTCGTCTCCAACAAAATAGAGGCGCCCCAACTGGTTACTTTCGGCCAAAAGCTTCTTACTTCTCCAACTTGGCCCACCAACAATATTGATTGGGTAGGCATCATAGTACTTAAATGTGGGTAGCAATTGGAGGGCATCATTTGGATAGGCCGGTACAAATACCCAGTCAAAGTCTAGCTGAGGCGTGAGATTATTTACTCGGCGGACTCTGCTACGCTCTAAAGAGTGAACATTTTTTTGAATATCTAATTCCTCCTGTCGCTCTCGAGTGAAGTGTAGGCCTAGTAGGTTTTTGATCTCTTTTCCATACTGAGTTTGCTTAGGATCATAGTTAATAACCCCATTGACCTCAACGCCATGAAGATTTGCCTTTCGCCAAAACTCGCTAACATATGACTCCCCGAGATTTCCCTTTGGGTAAACAATGGCAGCTTTCTTTCCAAGGAAGTTGAGCATCTTATCTGAAAAAATTGAGTTAATTTGTGACTCAACTGATCCGGGGATCTCAATTAGAAGGTGATCCTTCTCCTCTCTTGGCAAGTGAACTTCAGAAAGGGAAATAAACATCGTCCCGTGCTTCTTGGCCTCCAAGTACTCTTTGATGGCCTCATCAGGAAAAAGTCCCCCAATGATGGCAGATACATGGTGCTGTTCAATTAGTTTTTTTACTTTGAGTGCACCAACAGAACCACTTCCCATGGAGTCCTCAACTAAGAGCTGGTAGGTTTTCCCACCGGCAGCAATTATTTCCTTTACGGCACTATCAATGCCCGTAAGAGCACGTCTACCATATGTCGCTCTTCTTTTTTGGAGAGGGATCACGATGCCAATAGAATTGGTATCAATCATTGAGTAATTGCCCATCTTAGAGGAGAAATTATCGGCAAGTGCAACAATCTCTGGGTAGCTCTCAGATCTATCGCTGACCCATTTCAAATAGTCCTTGGCGTCATTTTTTTTACCGCTGTAATAGAGTTTCTCAACTTCGAGATAGGCCAGGTAACTGACGCATAGAATTGATTCATCAAAGTGTTCAAGTAATCTTAAGCGACTTCTCTGATCAAGTTTAAAGTAGCTTCCCATAAGATAGTTAAAATATTGCTCACCCTTTAATTTTTGAAGTGTTTTTACTGGAGTTAAATAGCCAATTAGAGAGCGTACTTCATCTTTATCACGCCCAAGTTCTTTAGCAACTTTGTACCAAAGCAGATAAAACTTCTGACTATCCCCCTCAACCATCTTGCCATTATCAATCAACATCAGAGTAGAGAAGGTCTTATCCATATTCCCTAACTTGTAATAAGAACTTGCAAGGTTGAGTTGAATTCTAGCTGTCAGCTCTTTGTCTAAGACGGACCGGCCCAATGCTGTATCAAAATGAACAATTGCTTTTTCGAATTGAGATTTTGAAAAATAGATAGCTCCGATGAAGTTGCGTCTCATCGCTTGCTCACTTGGCATCAAGCCGTCTTCATTCATTGCGAGAAGTTCTCTTAATGCCTCTACATCGCGCCCTTGGCGATATTTTTCCTTGATCGCTCCAACATTCATTAAAAATCTTTCGGTATAAAGATCTTCCTTCGTGGGGCCACTTAGCATTTGTATCCCACCACAGCCGGCAATGAGCACAGAAAGGATGGCGTAGACGATTACTCTTCTCATAATAAATCCAATGGGTTGTTGCACAAAACTATCAATATTTTAGACTAAAACCCCTAAGGTTCCAACACACTTGTGGTTATATCGCGAGTTATTCTGCTATAGAGATTGAGTAAATGTGCTCCTACCCGCAATAGTCAGTCACTTTATGAGTTATAATTAAAAGGCCGACTATACCGACAGGTCAAAAGGTACCCAGATCACTTTTATTTTAGGCCATCTTAAATCCTAAATATGGGAAGAAACTTGCCGATAAAGTTTCTATGAAAAAAGCAAAGAAATTATTAAGTCATCTCAGTATTCAAATATTCATCGGTGCAATCTTAGGAGTAATACTAGGATTCATCCTTAAAGAAGATGTGTTGGTGCTAAAACCAATTGGTGATATTTTCATCAAACTTCTAATTATGCTGATCGTTCCATTAATCTCATGTTCTATTATTGTTGGGTCAACCTCACTGGGAGCAACACGATCTGCCGGAAAGATTGGTATGACGACTATTTTTTTCTACCTATTCACAACATTTGTTGCATCACTAATTGGTGTACTTTTTGCTGAGATCTTTCAACCCGGGATAGGCCTTGATATTGCCAAGGTCCGTCAGATTTTTCCTCAAGAAACACAGAGCGTTCAGGCCAATATGAGCTTTTGGACCTTCATTTCTAATATGATCCCATCAAATCCTGTCAAGGCGATGATGGAAGGTAAAGTTATTCAGATTATCTTCTTCTGCATGTTCATGGGCTTTGGTATTTCAACTTTACCAACAGAGAAAAAGGATAAAATCATTGGCATCTTCGACGGCCTGAACAACGCTTTTATCTGGATGATTAAAAAAATAATGCATATTGCACCTCTAGGGGTATTTGCTCTTATGGCATATACCACTGGAACTCTCGGAGTAGAAATTCTCCTGATGGCAGGAAAGCTCTTCCTTGTATATATGCTTGCTTGTTTTGTTCATATTGGTGTTGTGTACTTTGGCGCACTTCGACTACTTACCAAAGTATCCATCGTGCAATTTGCCAAAGAACTCTGGAAAGCTCAGCTAGTTGCATTTACCACTAGCTCCTCACTTGCAACTCTGCCCACCACTTTTTCCGTTTGTGATAAATTGGATGTGAGAAAGAAGACTTCCTCTTTTGTTCTTCCACTTGGTGCAACGCTAAATATGGATGGGTCCGCAATCTACTTCACGATCTGCGCAGTATTCTGTGCACAGCTATTTGGAATGGAGCTAAGCTTCTCTCAATATTTTGGAATGATAATGATGGCGACACTGGGCTCCATCGGGCAAACCGGTATTCCAGGACCTGGAATTTTCATCGTCGCAATTTTAGGTCAGGCCGGAATTCCTCTTGCCGCTGTTCCACTTCTCTACGCAACAGACAGGCCATTTGATATGTTTAGGACGGTGGTAAATGTAAGTGGTGATGCAACCTGTGCCACCCTTGTTGATCGCACGACCGACTAAATTCTATTAGAATAATAAAAAAAAACCGCACATTAGTGCGGTTTTTTTTATTGAAATAAGTCTTTAAACTTATCGAAAAACTTTTTGCCCATCGGGTGGCATCCAGACTCACCGTCGTACTTTTCAAGTTCGACCAATAATTCTCGCTGCTCCTTACAAAGCTTCGTTGGCGTTTCAACGTGAATATTTAGGATTTGATCACCTTGTCCGTATCCGCCAAGCTGCTGAATTCCTTTGCCACGGAGACGCATTTTTTTACCCGCTTGAGTTCCCTGAGGAAGTGTTACTGTTACTTTACCTGAAACTGTTGGCACTTCAATCTCTGCTCCAAGGGCCGCTTGAGAGAAGCTAACTGGTATTGTGCAGTAGATATCATAACCTTCTCGCTCAAAGTAATCATGATCTTGAACATCGGCAACAATATAGAGATCACCACTTGGTCCACCAAAAGTACCAGAGTCACCCTCTCCTGAAAGTTTAAGACGTTGTCCTCTATCTATCCCCGCAGGAATTTTTACTTCAAGCTCGACTTTCTTTTTCTTAAGGCCCTTACCGTTACACTTTCGGCACGGATTTGAAACGATTTGCCCCGATCCCTGACAGCGCGGACATGTCGAAGCCATGGTAAAGAATCCTTGCTGCCGCCTAATTTGACCAGATCCACCACAGGTATCACAAGTAGATGGTTTTGATCCATCTTCAGCTCCGCTACCATGGCAACCATCACAAAGGATATTACGAGTAATTTCAATATTCTTTTCAGCTCCAAATACCGCCTCTTCAAAAGAAACTCTCATTGTCATCTGAAGATCATCACCTGCTTGAGCTCGGCTACGAGTACGTGATCGACTACGCCCGCCCATGCCTCCAAAAATGTCACCAAAGATATCACCAAGATCTCCAAAATCGCCGCCGCCAAATCCGCCACCGCCGAATCCACCTTGCTGTCCATCTACACCTGCATGACCAAACTGGTCATAGCGACGCTTCTTGTCGTCATCAAGTAATACTTCAGCGGCCTCAGAGGCCTGCTTGAATTTTGACTCTGCTTCAGGATTGTCAGGGTTTCTATCAGGATGAAACTTCATGGCCTGTTTACGATAAGCTTTTTTTATCGTTGCCTTATCGGCCTCACGCGCAACCCCTAGGGTGTCGTAGTAATCATTTTTTTCGCTCATAAACCGTCTCTTTAAAGGCAGATAGGCCCGAATAATTAAATTCGGGCCTAATATTCATCTATTTTTTTTTATACTTCTTTGAAGTCAGCGTCGACTACGTCTTCGTCTTCTTTCTTTGGAGCGGCCTCTGCCTCAGGCCCAGCTTGTGGCCCTGCGCCTTCTGCTCCAGGCTGCTCAGCATATAGCTCCCCTGCAACTTTGTGAGTCACATTTTGAAGTGCCTCAGTTGCAGATTTTAGCTCTTCAATTGATTGATCCTCAAGATGCTTCTTTGCTTCTTCAACTGCAGCTTCAAGTTCTACCTTAGAGGCGTCCTGAATTTTCCCTTCGCCTTCTTTAATCATCTTTTCAGACTGCATAATCAGAGCGTCAAGACTGTTTCTAGTATCAACAACTTCACGGCGCTTCTTATCATCTTCAGCGTTTACTTCTGCGTCTCTTACCATTTGCTCGATCTCTTCTTCCGAAAGACCAGATCCAGCACTAATCTTGATTTCTTGTGTTTTACCAGTGGCCTTATCATGAGCTGTTACGTGAACGATACCATTCGCATCGATATCAAAAGTAACTTCAATTTGAGGTACTCCACGTGGAGCTGGAGCGATATCAGAAAGATCAAATCGTCCAAGAGTTTTATTATCATTAGAGAACTCTCGCTCACCTTGTTGTACGTGAATTGATACTGCTGGTTGATTGTCTTGAGCAGTTGAGAATACTTGCGACTTCTTAGTAGGAATCGTTGTATTCTTCTCGATAATTTTAGTCATAACTCCACCTAGTGTCTCAATACCTAGAGACAGAGGAGTTACATCAAGAAGTAGAACATCTTTAACATCACCTGCAAGTACTCCACCCTGAATAGCAGCGCCAGCAGCAACTACTTCATCAGGATTAACTCCCTTAGAGGGCTCTTTTGCAAAGATTTGCTTAACTTTTTCTTGTACTGCTGGAACACGAGTTGAACCACCAACAAGAATAATGTCATCGATCTCGTCAAGGTCAAGACCTGAATCTTCGATGGCAACACGACATGGCTCAGAAAGTCTCTCAACAAGATCTGCGATTAAAGACTCAAACTTTGCACGGGTTAGGTTGATGTTAAGGTGTTTTGGACCAGTCGCATCAGCTGTTATGAATGGAAGATTGATATCAGTTTGGTTAACATTTGAAAGTTCATGCTTGGCTTTTTCAGCAGCTTCTTTCAGACGCTGTAGTGCCATTGTATCTTTCTTAAGATCGATTGATGTCTCTTTCTTAAATTCTTCTGCAAGATAATTGATAATTCTGTAATCAAAGTCTTCACCACCTAGAAATGTATCTCCATGTGTTGCTTTAACTTCAAAAACACCATCAGATGTAATTTCAAGGATTGAGACGTCGAATGTACCGCCACCAAGATCGAATACAACAATATTTCTATCAACTTTAGTATCTAACCCATAAGCAAGGGCAGCTGCAGTTGGCTCATTGATGATACGCTTAACTTCAAGTCCTGCAATACGACCAGCATCTTTTGTTGCTTGTCTCTGAGCATCATTGAAATACGCAGGAACTGTGATTACAGCTTCATCTACTGCTTCTCCAAGATAATCTTCAGCAGCTTGCTTAAGCTTCATAAGAACATGAGCTGAAATTTCTTGAGGTGCCAGCTCATTTGAGTCAACTTTAACCCAAGCGTCACCATTTTTATTTGCGAAGATTTCGAAAGGAGCTACTTCTTGAAATTTTGCAACTTCTTTAGCACTCTCTTTTCTACCAACCAAACGCTTAATACCAAAAACTGTTTTTGTTGGGTTAGTTACAGCTTGTCTCTTTGCAACCTGTCCAACAAGCTTTTCACCATTGTTGGCAAATCCTACAATTGAAGGAGTTGTATTGTGCCCTTCAGCGTTTGGAATGATTTTATACTGTCCATTTTCTAGTACCGATACACATGAGTTTGTAGTCCCAAGGTCGATTCCAATAATTTTTCCCATAATTTTCTCCTCTATTAAATTTTAGTCGTTTTTAGCAATTACTACTTTTGAAGCTCTAAGAAGGCGGCCATTAAGCATGTAGCCCTTCTGGTACTCCATAATAACTTCTTGATCTTTCTTTCCTTCTGCTGGCTGTTGCGCCATTGCTTCGTGAAAGTTTGGATCGAAAACTTCTCCAACGGCCTCAATACTTTCAAGGCCATTTTTCTTAAGTGCATCAAGAAATTGTCCGCGAACCATATCGATCCCCTTACAGATATTCTGAATTTTCTCATCTTCATCATTTTCAATGGCAACCATTGAGTGGTCAAAAGTGTCAATAACATCAATAAGGGATGAAAGAATTTTTTCATTTCCGTACTTAATGAGACTTTCTTTTTCGCGATTAAAGCGCCTTCTCATATTATCCATTTCAGCAGCTAGGTAGTAGTACTTTGATTTAAAGTCCTCCTCCTCTTCTTTAGCCTCTTCCTTTGGAATATCCTCAACAGCAGACTCTTCGACTACTGCCTCTTCAGAATTGTCTTCCTGAACCTCTGCACATACTTCTTCATTCTCAGCTTCTACTTCATTTTCACTCATGGGGCCCAATCCTTAATTTTGGTAATTCTTTTCTAGCAACAAGATGGGAAGTCTTTGAGTTGTGTCAATGGGCCGTCAGAAAAAAAGGAGATTATTTATAACAACACGATTATTAAAGGATTTTCTGTCTAAAAAGCTGATCAAGTAGAGAATCAAGAAGTAAGAAACCTCGGGGCGTCGCAGCAATCACAGAATTACTACTCCTGACAAGACCTTTAGTAAGCCAATCATCAAGTATTTTCGATGGAATCTGCTCTTTTGGAACTCCAATCGAAGAGCGAAATGCCATATAAAACTTTTCAAGAACAAGCTCATCTTCAGTTACGTTTTCAAGCTCATAATCAATACCAGTGTTATTCCACTTGTAGCGAATATGCTCTTTCTCAGATGCTAAGACACCAGTTGCTGATGGACCAATGGCCCCTATCGAATCGGAGTTCCAATATTTTAGGTTGTGGCGAGATTCATTCCCAGGTTTTGCAAAGTTTGAAACTTCATAATGAGCAAACCCCTGCTCAATCATATAGTCGGATAAGCTTAAAAACTCATCCTCGATCTGCTCCTCACAGGGCAGTTCACAGTAGTGCTTATAGCTCTCGTCCACTGTTAACACATAGGAACTTAGGTGATTAGCGCCGAGATCAATTAGCTTCGATGCTTCACCTCTCAAATTTCTCTTGCCGTCTGAAAAAGGAAGTCCCATCATTAGGTCGGCAGAATAGCTAATCCCCAATTGGCCCATTTCCTTCAAAAGTTTGCAGGCCTCATCTGCCGAATGCACTCGATCTAAATACCCAAGTAACCTGTCGTCCAGAGACTGAACCCCAATAGAGAAACGATTGACGCCTATATCCATCCATTTCTTTATTTCATCTATATTGGTCGACTTAGGATTTACTTCTATCGTGAATTCAAGATTATTTGAAAACTGAAACTGTTTAAGAAAGTGTTGTAAGTAGTTTCTCCCCTTTTGCCCCCACAAAGTTGGAGTTCCACCACCGATGTAGATGGTCTCAAGAGCTCCCCACTGGGCATGTTGCTCACGATGTAACTTATTTACTCGGATTAGGTGTTCACCTAGATCTGTATGCAAAACATCAAGCTTATTTTCAGTAAGCGCCTGACTATGAAAATCACAGTAGTTGCATTTTTTGATGCAAAAAGGAAAGTGAATGTAGAGGCCTAAAACGTCATTCAATTATTACCTATCATTTAAAAGGCGACACTTATGGTAAGATAGAAATTAAGCTTAACATAGATGGAGACTGAAGTAGATGCAATATAGAGAATATATCACCCCGAAAGGGGTCAGAACAATGTTAGTAAAATCCCCTGGAAGTACTGCTGCAAGTATTCAGGTCTGGTTCCGCGCTGGATCAGCTCTTGAAAGTGAAAGCAATCAGGGCATCGCTCACTTTTTAGAGCACATGTTTTTTAAAGGTACCAAGAAAAGACCGGGTAGTAAGATTGCTGACGAAGTCGAAACATTTGGTGGAGAAATAAATGCTTTTACCTCGTTCGACTACACCTGTTATTTTATCAATTGTCCAAAAAACAAGATTCAGAAGTCCACTGAAATTTTAATGGACATGGTATCTGAGCCTCTTTTTTCTGCCAGTGACATAGGCCCTGAAAGAGAAGTCGTCCAAGAAGAGCTAAAGCGCTCTATTGATAATCCTTCACAGTATTCCTTCTCAAAGATTCAATCAGAATCTTTTGGCGGAGCCTACAGTAGATCAATCCTTGGAAAAAAAGAAACGATAGCGAAATTCTCACGCCCACAACTTGAAAGGTTTAAAAACCAACACTACAGCAAATCAAATATGCTTGTTGTTGTTGCCGGTGATTTTGATGACTCCACAATTATTAAAAAAATAGATTCCTTCGACTTTCCTGTGGGCAAGGATGCCTTGCTGCCAGAATTTTCTATAAAGGCCCCAGGAGGGGTTAACGTCCACTGCAAAGAAACCAATATGTGCCAGCTTACCATATGCTGTCAGGGTACAGACTATCTAAGCGAGTTTGCATCGGCCGAAGACCTCGCTATTAACTGCTTAGGTCATGGAGAGACATCACCTCTGTATGAAAAATTAGTAATGGACGATACTCTTGCAAACTATGCATCATCAACAACGATGTACATGGCAAAAGGCAGTGCTCATTTAATTCGAATTAATTTCCCAGAAGAAAGCTTAAAAGAAGTTTATAAAAAACTAGTCTCTGTTCTTTCTGATTCTATTGAAAATGGATTTAGCGAGAGAGAGATTACTAAAATTCAAAATCAATATATCGCTTCAAAAATATATGAAAAAGAAACACTTGAAGCTTTTTCTTTTACCCTTGGTAACAGCTATGCCCAGACAGGAGATTACCTGTGCGAGCAAAAGTTCATCGACAAATTAAATGACACCAAGCCAGAATCCGTCAACAGCGGACTTCAGCGCATTTTTAATCGCGACCTCCACTTTAGTCTGCAAGTTCCACAAAACATGGACATGAAGAAGGCCAAGGCCGAAACGGTAAAACTTCAAAGAGAAATGAAGGCACTTAAAAAGAAAGGTAAAACAGAAAAAAAGATATCGTCGACTTCCTCTAAATTTGATCCTCAGGTAAAGAAGGTCCAGCTAAAAGAAGGGATCTCTCTAATCTATAGAAACAATAACATCACTCCAACCTTTGCTATGCATATCTACACCAAAGGTGGCCTGACTGAAGAGAATGCAGAGAATAACGGTGCACACAACTTGATCAGCTCACTAATTACTCGTGGACACCGCGAAGCTGGCAATGAAGAAATTCAGCAGTACCTTGAGGACAATTCAGCATCTCTTCAGGGATTCTCTGGAAAAAATGCATACGGCATGACTCTTAACGGGATGTCTAAAAACTCAACGAAACTTTTTAACCACTTTTTCAATTCATTCTTTCACCCAACTTTTCCTGCTAAATATTTAAAACACGAAAAGGAGCTTTCCTTTAGAGCACTAAAGATGCAAGAAGAGGACCCAGTAAAACACTGTTTTGAATCGTTCAGTAATATGGTATTTAAAGGACATCCATATGCTCAAAGTATTCTGGGGACAAAAAAATCTATTAAGTCACAAACAAGAAAAACTCTACATGACCTTCACCTTGATAATGTTAATAAGAGAGAGATTCAAATAACATACTGTGGTGACCTCTCATTATCAGAAGTAATGAAACTTCTAGCTCCTTTTGTTAATAATCTAAATCCGCGAAAAAAATCTACTCTAAAAAGGAAGAGCTATACTCCCATATCTGGAAACTCAGAGTGGATTGAATTCCCAAGAGAGCAGGCGCATATTTTAATTGGTATCCCCACTAGTCCACTTGGAAGTAAGGATAATATCTATCTAAAAATGTTAACAGCGCACTTGATTGGGCAATCATCGGAGCTTTTTGTAGAAGTACGTGATCGCCTAGGCCTTTGCTACTCTGCTCAGCCAGTTAACTTTATGGCAATGGAAGGGGGCTACTGGGCCATCTATATTGCCACAGGAAATGATAAGGTAGATAAGGCAACTGAAGCTGTTGAAAAGTTAATCCACCGAATAGCAAACAAGGGGATTACAAAGCGTGAATTCAAAAAAATAAAATCTATGATTAGAGGTCAAGAAGAGATTAACATTCAAACGAATGAGGACTATGCCAACGTCTACTCTGTACCATCTCTTCAGGGGCTTGGACTGGACTACTTTCACAAAAACTCTGAAATTATAGAAGCTGTTCAGTATGAAGACTTCCAGAAAAATGTGCGAAGACTTCTAAGTAAGAAATTTAACAAAGTAATTGTCGGACAATCGAAATAGTTCTTCTGCGACAGGAACTCCCAAGTGAACAATAATCGGAATAAAGAAAGACCCCATCTACGAAATGATGGGGCCTTGCTTTATGTATAAGATAATTGTGTGTGTTTTCCTTACTTAGAACTTAAGGTCAATGGTGATTGTTTTATTCGAGGCACTAATATTGAGTCTATCGTCTGCAATGATTTGCTTTATTATTAAAAGCGAAAATCTCCGACTACTAATCCCAAAGGGAAGATCTGTTTTCGTCACTTTCAACACCAATTTCTCAGTTACTTTATCAAAATGTGCTTTTGCTTCAATCGTTGCATCTTTCGTTATTCCAAATATTTTCATTTCTACCTTAAGGATAACATCATTATCTTTAGACGTTATATTGAGGTGTTTAAGTGATGGACTGATGTCTTTTACAAGATCTACAGGATTTATATCTCTGCCGCTGGCCCTCTCCATTTCATCGTATATAGACATGATATTTTTTACTTTTTTATTATCTTCATCATTGATAATAGTGCTCATATAAAAGTTGCCGTCTTTCAAACACTCAACAATCATCTCACTATAATCATATGGCATTATTTCATTTTGCTTAGAGCATCGACCCTTCAGATCAAGAATAGTATTACTTCCCTCATTGCTAACTAATTGTATTGCGGGAATATCAATATCGACGCTATCCTCTTGAACTGTGACTCTAGCAATTTCAAGAAAGTACCTCCCATCTCTATTAACATTTGAAAGGAATATTTCGGTTTGTGGGATTTCTAGCGTAGTTAAACACGAGTTCAGAGACTCATCAAAATTGATGTTTTCTATACTGTCTGCGTTAATTTCTCGCGGTAGCTCAAAGTTACTCTCACACTTTAGTTTTATACCATGGGTTCCTGCAAAGATTTCATTTCCCACGTTGACTGTAGTATACCCAACCTCTGTTGAAAAATCACCGTTAGTCATATCAATTGCCTTAAGGTTGGCATCTATTTCAATATTACCTACTGTTTCATTTTCCATCTTGATATTAAACTCAGCGTACTTATCATTCATTTCCTTGATATTTGAAGTATCTAAACATGTCATAACTAAAGCATTTATATCGTTATTCGAGATCCCCTCTCTACTTTTGTCACAACTTAAGTGAATGTTAGTTCCATGTATTTTTATACTCTCTAGCAGAATATCAATTTCATCTGTTTTCACACTTACAATCTTCTCATCTAATATTATTGAAGGATGATTTGTGATAATCTTTAACTCTTCAGTTTTTCCCTCTGCCGTTTCAGAGCTACTCACAAATGATAGGCCGCGAACTTCCAAAGCAACATCATCAATACAATCATAAATAAGTTTATTGGGATCAAATTTTTCAATATCACTATTTTTCTTACAGGTGAGCGCCATATGGTCAACATTCAACTTAATACTCTCATCAAGAGTGAATTCAGTTTTGTCTGCGGCCATAAAAATGCGCTTTGTTTTAAATTTTACACTCGTGATATCAGTGGAGACCTTAATACTGCTCCCACTATCATCTATTTCCCTCATCGTTGCTCTAATGCTTATTGGTTCACCCTCTTCCAGCGGTATAAAGGATGAGTCACTGAGACAACCATATTTCAAAGCTTGAATATCATTCCCGGGAAAATCAGGATGTTTCTTACAGAAAAATTTAAAATTATCTGCTTCAACATTCATCTCCTGATACGCCAAAGCAAACTCTTTAGAATCAATGGAAATTTG
>JAGLCH010000220.1 GCA_023146355.1 Bacteriovoracaceae bacterium
TCAAGATAACAGAGGATATATCATCAGCATCAACTCATACAGCATCTGCTTCACGTCAGCTTTCTGAGTCATCACAAGAGCTATCAAGTGGAGCGAATGAGCAGGCCGCATCAATTGAAGAAACATCATCATCTCTAGAAGAAATAAGTGAAATGATTTTAAATAATGTTTCAAATTCAGAAAGTGCTGCAGAGCAATCAGATAAAGTTAAAACTATTTCAGAGAAGGGAAATCAATCCATAGGACAACTACAAGTCTCTATGAAAGATATCCTGGATAGTAATGAGAAGATAGAGGATTTAGTAAAAGTAATTGGCAATATTGGAGAAAAAACTCAAGTAATGGATGAAATTGTTTTTCAAACAAAGCTTCTTTCTTTTAACGCCTCAGTTGAGGCCGAAAGGGCCGGAGAACATGGCCGTGGATTCGCTGTCGTTGCTCAAGAAGTAGGAAATCTAGCTCAAATGTCAGGAAAGGCCGCGCAGGAGATCGCAGAAATAGTTAATGAAAGTATTAGAGACGCAGAAACAATTACTACAGAAAATAAGAAAAGAGTTGAGCAGGGAAATAGTTTTGTTATAGAGACGGCTCAGGTATTAAAAGACATAATGGAATCATCTGTTTCGGTTTCAGAAAGATCAAATCAAGTACTAAGTGCATCTAAAGAGCAGAGTAATGGGATTAAGCAAATAACAATAGCAATGGGTCAACTTGATAAGGCCACTCAGGAAAATGCTGCTGCTGCTGAAGAAACAGCGGCAACAAGTGATGAGCTTAATACTCAAACTGAAAGTCTTCAACAATCTGTTGGAGAACTCATCGGCCTAATTTAGATACATTTTTTTTATATTATCCAGGCCCAATTTCATTGGGCCATTTAAATAAATTACATCTGAAGGGATGAATCCTTAATTTTTCCATCATCGGCAAAAGGAAGTATTGAAACAAGATCGCCCTCGTTTACAACATCAATTTCACCAACTAATTCAACTGAGCTAAAATCAACGACCCCTGTAACATTTAGCTCTTTTAAATGCTTGATTCTTGACTTGCTAAAAAGTGTGAGGACTGTCCCGACATCCTTATAGTCCTTGGCCTTAAGGTTAACCATTGGAAGTTCACCAGGATTGAGATTAATCAATCTAAAAGTATTTGGATCAAAGGCAAACCTCTCTGAGTGGAACTGCATGAAGTAGTCAAATGCCGTTTTAATTGGGCAGAAAAACTGAGTACGATTAACGGCATCGACATTCAGAAAGTGCACAATTGGCTCTCCATAATGCTCTCTCCAGTAACGATCAAGGTTAAGAACAACAGTCCCCATTGCCCCTTCAAGCTGAAGGTAGCTTCTCTCGACGCCATCGGTGTCTACTTGAGATTTCTTATTTTGGATAAGATCAGGTGCGATAACTTTTAAGAATTCATCTTCTCCGATCTCAGCAACAAGTCTTTCAATTTTTGGAGATAAAACGCTATAGTTAAAAAGAACCATATTGGTGTTAAAGAAGGCCTCATTATCGCCAGGACGCAACCCAAGGGACTCAAATAATGGTAACTGATTTGCAGTTTCGGCCTGGGCCTTTTCCATCATTGTGATATAAGGCCTGCTTCCGGGAACAACTGCAATTTGCCCCCCCTTCATATCATTACTGGTCTTTGTTGTTGTCACCATGGCGATTGGAATAGATTCATCAACCATCCAGTTAACCATATAAGCATCAGGAGAACTAGAGAGATCCTCCCCGTTACCAACAGAACTAACCAAAGTAAGATCACCAACTTTCGGTCTCATCTCTTTTCGATATGCGGCCATTAGTGCATCGACACCAAACAGAGCATGTCCGCCAGGGGCAACACGGTTAAATGAAACAACATCATTTTCGTCTAATGTTGGAATATGGTACTGAAAACTTTTTCCAAAATATTGAATACCATCAAGCTTTTCAATAACTGAACGGTAATCACTTCCCGACTTTAAAAAACAGTCCTTCTCCCAAATGCTACTGATCGATTTTTCTGTTTCAGAAGAGACTATATCGTGAAGTATAACTGAGCCAAAAATTCCTTTTTTTTCATCCGTAATTGCCTGTAAGACTTGGGCCTCGGCAATACTAACTTTTTGGCTCCCTCCGATGGGAATAAATAAGTCTGTACCCTTAGCTCCAATTTTCACCTGGTCTTCAGTAATACCAAGTTCATCAGCAAGATAGGAATTTCTTGTCATTGAAGACCCAGTTCCGGCCTGCATTTTTTTTATCCAAAGTGCAGCCTTTTTTGCACTGTCTTTTTTTCCAGAAGAAACAAGGTCTTTGTAATGTACTGCTGGGAGTATCTTCATTTGTTCTTTATTTGCAATTGCAGTTGGGTACACAATCTCAACATCACCAGAACTTTTTACATTCTCTTCGTGAATATAAAGTGGAAGCTCAGAGTTTCCATCACTACTGGAGGACTTATATTTTCCATAGAGCGCCAAATAATAGGCCAAATTTAAATCATCAAGACCTAGAAGGCCTTTTAGCTCTTCCTTCTCATTTTTGTTCTCAGAACTGGATATGACTGTGTCTAAAAGCTTCTGAACCTGTTGCTCTTTAATGGTGCTCTCCTTGAGATGAATTAGGGTACTCAACCACTATTACACCTCATATTGGAAAAAAAAGAAATGCTGAAGAAATGCCTAACGCACCTTGTAAAAGACGCCTCTCTTTTGCATAACTGGATAGATCTTTTTTGCGTCTACCAAAGATGTTAGGACTTGTGTAATTTCGCCAAGAGGCAGACCAGTTATATCGGAAAAGTCCTCCGCTGTAGCAGGTCTTCTGGAGATCGTATCAATAACCAGTTTCTTGAACTCAACCTGAGAGTAGCTTCCCTTTTTTCCCTTAAACTTTGAAACAATTGAAACCTCAAGGGGAGAAAATTCTTTTGCTATTGCCTGAAGAGAACTAGGCGTTGCTTGCTCTGGCCAACTCTCGGTTCCTGGTCGATCGAGGGAGTTCAGTTGAACTAAAATGGGATTAATTTTCTTCGCAATATCGACAATTGCCTGAATCTCAACCTCGCTGTCATTAATCCCAGGGACGATGAAAACCTCAAGTTGAAG
>JAGLCH010000221.1 GCA_023146355.1 Bacteriovoracaceae bacterium
TCAGGATTTAGAGCGGAGCTTGGAGCGAAGCAGAATAGATTAACTTCAACTGCACAGAACTTGCAGACATCATCTGAAAACCTTTCTACCGCGAACTCACGAATCAGAGATACAGACTACGCTGCAGAGTCAGCACAAAACACAAAACTGAGTATTCTCAGTCAAGCTGGTACTTCTGTACTTGCTCAAGCAAATGCAACTGGTCAAGCTGCATTAAAGCTGATTGGCTGATTAATTCCTACATACTTTTTAAGAAGAGGGCGCTCAACTGGGCGCCCTTTTTTGTGTCTTACTCAACCGGAATAACTTCGATGTCATTTTTTTTTAAAAGTTTTGTAAGTTCGCCATCTCCATTTATCATCACACCGGAAAATGTTCCATCATAGATTTTGCCACACCCGCACATAGGGGAGTCGGTTTTCAGATATGCTTTTTTAGCACCAATTATTTTTGCCAGTTTTAAAATATCTTCTGCTCCCCGATGAAACTGATGGGAAACATCTTTTCCGCTGATGCTGAGAATCTTTCCATTAACTTCTTCAGATGGTTCTCTTGGAGTCGTGAGTCCTCCCATCTGTTCTCCACAGACTGGGATCACATTTTCATTTTTTAACAACTCAATCATTTCTGCTCTTTCTTGGTGACTCCCATCATAACGACAGCGGACCCCAAGTAGACAAGTGCTCATAAGAATTGGTGGCGTTGTCATCATGCTTTGATCTCCTTAAGTGGTTTATGTGTAAATGATTCCACATTCTATGGGGAATTGTTACTATTTTTACTTTACTATCGCCCAAATCATTTAAACAATTGAAGACTACTATTAAACATAAACAAAAGGTTGAATATGGGTTTACTAACGGGAAAAAAAGCACTGATCCTCGGTGTTGCAAATGAGCGCTCACTTGCATGGGGCGTTGCGAAGTCTTTTAAGGAACAAGGGGCCCAGGTTGCTCTCACTTATCCTAATGAGAAAATGAAGGACCGTGTTATTCCACTGGCAAGTGAGCTTGGTGCGGACTTTACATGTGAGATGGATGTAACTGTTGATGAGCAATACGGCGAACTTGCTAAAGTTGTTGAAGAAAATTGGGGCAAGTTTGATATTTTAGTTCACTCAATCGCTTTCGCAGATCGAAATGATCTCCGCGGTGAATTTTCAGAAACTTCAAGAGAAGGTTTCAAAATGGCATGTGACGTTTCTGCATTTTCACTAATTGGGCTTTCTAATGCGCTCAAGGGGCTGCTCAATGAAAATGGTTCTGTAATGGCAATGACATATTATGGTTCTGTTAAAATGCTAAAGAACTATAATGTAATGGGAGTTGCAAAGGCCGCTCTTGAGGCATCTGCTCGCTACTTAGCTGAAGATTTGGGGCAGTTTGGCGTAAGAGTTAACTGTATTTCTGCTGGAGCAATAAGAACTCTTGCATCATCTGGAGTAGGGTCAATCAAGGAGATTTTCAAAGCAGTAGAGGAGAAAGCACCACTGAGAAGAAATATTACAATTGAAGACGTGGGGGGCGCCGCAGTCTATCTTGGGTCTGATCTTTCAAAAAATGTTACAGGGCAAGTTATGTACGTTGATTCTGGCATCTCTAGCATCGCTTAAGCTACTGATTAAATAGAGTTTTGCGCACTGCTGTTGCAGTGCGCTTATCTATAAAATTTCTACTTACTTCCTTTTTATTCTTAGTCTTTTATGGTAATTCTCCTGAATACACCTAACATGCCTAAACCTAAGGATTTTATGGAAGCTTTTAAGATTATTTACACTGTATTAGGGGGACTCGGAATCTTCTTTTATGGTATGAAAATCATGTCGGATTCTCTGCAAGCAACTGCAGGAGATGTCATTAAAAATGTTATTAACTCCCTTACTAAAAATCGTGTTTTTGCAGTACTTGTTGGTATTTCTGTTACTGCAATTGTTCAGAGTTCCTCTGTTACAACGGTTATGACTATTGGTTTTGTAAATGCAGGGCTTATGAGTCTCGCACAAGCAATTGGTGTTATATTTGGTGCCAACATTGGAACAACTGTTACAGGTTGGATTATCTCTATTAAAATTGGAAAGTATGGACTTCTTCTTATTGGGCTTGGTGTATTTCCGGCCCTCTTTGGCAAGAGCAATCGCTGGAAACACTTTGGATATGTTCTTCTTGGTATGGGAATGATTTTCTTTGGACTAGAGATTATGAGTAATGCTTTTAGACCACTTAGAAGCATGCCTGAATTCATTAGTGCTATTCAATATTTCTCTGGTAAACACTACGGTGCTTATATTGCATCTGTTTTAGTAGGTGCTATTTTAACTGCAATTATTCAGTCGTCTTCCGCAATGCTTGGTATTGTTATTGCGATGGCGTCCACAGGTGTTATTGAATTTCAAACCGGAGTTGCGATTGTTCTTGGTACAAATATTGGGACAACGATTACCGCTGTTCTTGCTGCAGTCGGAGGAAATACTCACTCCAAGAGAGCGGCTAAGGCCCACGCTATCTTTAATCTTTTAGGTGTTGTTCTTATTATGACTGTCTTTCCATTTTTCCTCGGTTTGGTGGACTCAATGGTTCCGGGGTCTCCTTATACACCTGCAGCAAGTGGAGACTTTCCTTACGCTGCTGTTCATATCGCAAGTGCTCACACGATGTTCAATGTTGTTGCCACCTTAGTTGCGCTCCCATTTTTGAATCACCTCGCTTCACTTGTTATCAAAATCACTCCTGATAAAACAATTCGCGAACAACATCATCTTGTGGTTCTTGGAAATGTCTCAGAGCTCCTTCCTGCAACTGCAATTATTCAGGCGAATACAGAACTGATGAAAATGGAAGATATTGTTGGACGAATGTTTCGTGTTGCAAAAGAGTACGTTTCTAGTCCTGAAGATGATGCTCGTACATTGGCAAAGGTTAAAGATTACGAACGTATCACTGATAATATTCAAAAAGAAATCACAGTATTTATCTGTAAAATGATGGAAAAACCACTTTCTCCATCCCAATCTCGTGAGGCGCAAGCGATCGTTCGTATTGCTGACGAGCTTGAAAGTGTAGGTGACTATATTGATAAGTTGATTACAAATAAAACACGATTCAATGTAAATTGTAAGTTTACTGGTGAGGCACAAAGGGGAGTTCTTGAGCTTTTTGACCATGTTGAGGAATTTTATAAGTCAGTAGGCAAAGGGCTTACAGCTCCTGAATCCTTCGATCTGACTCTTGCAACTCGCACTATGGAAGAACTCCGTCTTCTTTGTGATTCAACTCGTGATGGCCACCTTGAGCGCGTTAGCAAGGGTGAGTATGACTCAATGACTGCGATGACTTATTCGGATATGGTAACTTCACTTAAAAAAATTCGAAGTCATATTTACAATATCTCGCAGTCAATTGATCGCTCAACTCAAAGCGAATCTGTGTAGGTTGGTATAGCTTATGGTACATTCTGAAAAAAAAGAAATGGAAGAGACTGTTTTATCTTATCCTCGCTTGAGCAAACGGCTCAAGGGACGTGGACCCGAGTCTAAAAAAGCGATTGATATGCTATATGAAATCGCTGCGGATTTTTCTCACCAAGGGGTTCGGCCTAGTATAAAAATTTTAGATTTTATTTTTAAAAAACTTTATGACGGCATAAAGGTTAGCTTTGAAGGTGACTACCGTTTTGATGAACTGGTTAAAGATAATTCAGTTGTGGTCGTGCCTAATCACCAGTCTCATGCAGACTATGTTGCTCTCAATTATTATATATACAAGACCTTTCGTTTTCCTCTTTTTGTGGCAGGTGGCATTAACCTAAATGTCTTTCCTATTGGAAAGATTTTTCGCAAGAGTGGTTGTTTCTTTATTCGAAGAAGCTTCAGTAGTGATATTATGTATCGTCTTGTTCTTGAGGCATACATCTATTACCTTTTGAAAAATAAGAAACCAATTGAGTTCTTCTTTGAAGGGGGAAGAACTAGATCTGGCAAGGTTCTCGCTCCCAAGCTTGGCCTCTATCAACTTGTTTTTGAGGCACACAATGCTCTTAAAGAGCATGAGCGATACCCTTTAAAATTTGTTCCTGTAAGTATTGTTCATGACAATGTTCCTGAGCAGAGAACTCTATCTCGAGAGCTTCAAGGAGCAAAAAAGAAAAAGGAATCTTTTCTTCAAATTCTAAAAGTGTTTAAGATATTTTCCAAACAGATGGGCTCTATAAATGTGCGTTTTGGAGCACCGATAGCACCAACTTTTTCTGAGGACTTAAAGGATACTACACGCACCATTGCTTTTGACTGCTTCAGGTCAGTAGGTCGAAACCTGATGGTTACTCCAACTTCACTTATTTCAATGATTCTTCTTGATGCTCCAGATGGTGCTCTCAAGTGGGAATCGATAATGAGTCGTGCTCATAAAGTAATGAGCTTCTGCAGGAGAAATGATATACCCCTTTCGCCAAGTTTTGATGATGTCGAACTAAGAGAGGTACTTGAGCATTCAGTGGATTTAATGATTGCCAATAAGACTGTCAAGGCCATGGGGCGTACACGCTTTGGTCATGTTTTTTACTTCATCCGCTCTGAGGCTCGACTTGAGGTTCTCTATTTTAAAAACTCTATCACTCACCACTTTGTTATTCCGTGGATGGTGAATCTTTTCTGGATCAACCTTTTTAATGGTGGACTAAAGTCAGAAAGTGAATTTAGGTCATTCTTGGATGCCCAACTCAAGAGAATGCAGATTGAATTTTTCTTACCCGATTCTGATGAAATGATTGTAAGAGTTCTGCGTACCATTTCTGATTGTATCGGTAGAGAGCTTACTGATCTTTCTGAGTGCTCTCATCTTGCCCATGAAGATCTATTTAAGCTTGCCGCTGGGCTAAGTGTCTTCTCTAGAGCGGCAAGTTATATTGTCGAATGCCACTTCATATCTGGCAGAGCAATTAGAGCTCTTGCTCGCGAGGGCAAGGATAGTTTTTCCTTTGATGAGTTCAATAAAGAGTTTAAGGGAGTCTTTGAGTTTGAGATGAAGCATGGCAATCTAGTAAAATATAAAGAATGCTCATCTAGGCCTCTTGTTCGAAATACACTTAAGTATTTTGTCGATGGTGAGATTATTAGTGGAAATCTTGGTCAGTATAGTGTTACTAACCGCGATAAGCTTGAAAAAATTATTGAGAGATTAAAAAATGATCTCTCAACAGAGCTGATGTTCAGCGTAAGGGAAGATTAATGAGTTTTGGAGATAAAGATAAGGCCCGTGAGGCCGTTAAGACAATGCTTAGTTATTTGGGTGAGGATTTGGATCGAGAAGGTTTAAGAGATACTCCTGACCGTATTATTAAATCCTGGGATCGGCTATTTGGTGGGTATCATCAAGAACCTACTGACCTTCTTACTACTTTTGAAGATGATAATGATGGGCCACACAAGCAAATTATCCTTCTTAGAGATATTGAGCTGTATTCCACTTGTGAGCACCACTTTCTTCCATTTAGCGGGAGAGTACATGTGGCCTACGTTCCTAATACAAGAATCGTTGGAATCTCAAAACTTGCTCGGCTAGTTGAGATTTACTCCCGGAGGCTTCAAATTCAGGAGCGAATTGGAGATCAAGTAACTAAGGCCATAATGGAGCTTCTCGATGCCAAAGGCGCTGCCTGTATTATTGAGGCAAAGCACATGTGTATGACTTCACGAGGAGTTGAAAAACAGCATTCAACCATGACGACTTCATCTCTAAGGGGCTGTTTCCTTTCAAATGTGCAGACTAGACAGGAATTGATGACCCTTATTCGTTAGAAAGGTTGTTTTTTTAGTTGTTTAGTATAATATTTCGTTATAAGTTTGATTTAATTACCTATCTGGAGGTGTAATATTAGAGAACAGCGTGGCAAAAGAGGTGGAAGACACCAAGGGCCAAGAATTAACGAACAAATTCGTATATCTGAGTGTAGACTTGTATCCGATCATGGGGAAGCATTTGGAGTCGTTTCATTAAGTGAAGCGAGAAATATAGCCCAAGAAAAAGGTGTAGACCTTGTTGAGATCGCACCAACGGCCAAGCCTCCAGTTGTTAAGCTTATCGATTATGGAAAGTTTAAGTACGAGCAGCAGAAGAAACTTTCTGAAGCAAAGAAGAAGCAGGTTAAGGTTCAACTAAAAGAGATCCAATTCAAGCCAAATATTGATGTCCATGATCTTCAGACTAAGCTTAAAAGAGCAGAAAAGTTTGTTGGCCAAGGTGATAAAATTAAGATGGTAATGCAGTTTCGCGGTCGAGAAATGGCGTATCGTGATTCTGGACTGGAAAAATTTAAGGGAATTATCAATATGGTGCTCGAGATGGGTGCAATTGTTGAGTCTATTCCGAAAATGATGGGTAATCGTATTATCGCAATCGTTGCACCAAGTGCAAAACCTGTTCTTAAAAAGGCCGACAAGCCTGTCGAGTCCTAATTTCAGGTAGTTATGCATATATAAAAAGGTAAGGGAGTCTAATTTGACTCCCTTTTTTTATTGGCCTTTGTAAATGAAATCTGCTAATTATGTTATCTTTGTAGAAGTATTTTTTAAAAATTAGGAGCACTTCAATGCCTAAAATGAAGAGTAAAAGTTCTGCCACAAAGCGTTTTACGCTAACTGGCACAGGCAAGATCAAGAGAAGACGTAAAGGTCTCCGTCACATTCTCGAAAAGAGAAGCCCAAAGTCTAAAAGAACTGCGGGAAAGACGGATTACGTAGCGAAGGCTGACGAGCGTCGCATCAGAAAATTACTTTAATTAGTAATCTTGGTCTAACGTTAACTGAGACTTGGGTATGTCCCATATAAGTGACATCTATAGAGTAGAAGCGGCGAAAGCCCCCCAAGTATCGTTGTAAAGGAGATTTACATGTCAAGAGTACGAAGAGGATTTAAAGCGAGAAGAAGAAGAAATAAAATTCTTAAGCTTGCTAAAGGTTATCACTTTGACCGTAGAACAAAGTATAAGCACACTGCTGAAACAGTAAAGCGTGCATTACACTATGCCTACATCGGTAGAAGACTTTTTAAGAGAGATATGAGAAAGCTATGGATTATCCGTATTGGTGCAGCCGCTAAGCTTCTCGAAACATCTTATAGCCGTTTTATGGGTAGCCTTAAGAAGAACGGATGTGAGCTTAACAGAAAAATGTTGGCTGAAATTGCTGCGACTGACTTTGATGGTTTCAAAGCAATCAAGGATTCAATCAAAAAATAACTGTTTAACAATAAAAAAAATACTTCTACAATAATAAAAACCTCCCGCATGGGAGGTTTCTTATTATGTATATGCCATTTATTAGTCTAGATGCCTTGCGACCCTTAGCTCGATTAGAGTTTAAGCTAAGCTTTTGATTGAGAAAAACGGAGTGTGATTAAATTGCACACTAGCGAAATATTTAAAGGTAACGCATAATATATGCATGAGACTAATATTGATAACTCTTCTCTCATTCTATACCTTTTCAGCATTTGGCATTCCAAGTGCTGCCAATAAACATAAGGGGTTTGACCCTTTCTTCGACTTTGACGCTGACTATGCTCTTTTTACAGGTCGTGTAACTGATCGCGACAGAAGTAGCAGCATCTTGAAAATTAGTTCTGAAAATGGAAATATTAAATTTTTCAAGGTCGGTGACCCCGTAGAGTTTACTATTGCCAAAAATTCAAAGCAGCGTGCTTGTACAGGTAATATACGAGATATTGAGAAGGGATATGTCGTTATTTTTGTTAAAAACTTAGGTATGTGTTGGGATGCTTCTGGGTATCTTCGCCGTGGTTCTATTTTAAAATTCCGATCACCTTCTCTCTTTAAAAGGGTAGAAGACGCGAGTCTTTATCGAATGGGATTACTTAAGCGTCGTGAGGATTATTATAAGCAGATGAATGAGATTAATCACTTCATCTGGTCATATGATCAGCAAAAAGTTCTAGTGGCGTCAGAATTTGATAGAAAAATTCTTGAGCTTCAAAAGAAAAAACAGAAGTCTATTGATGAGCTTCTCAATAAGAAAAAATACAATGTCCACCTTCAGAAAGAGTTGGCCTATAGGCTCGATATTTTGGACAAAGATTTAGACTTTTACCGCATTGAAGCTGTGGACGAAGAAGATCTATGGCGGCGTGATCATGATCTTGGGAAGTCTGTTGGAAGACGTCCACAAAAAACTAAAGGCCTCTAGTTTCCTTTGTTATAGTAGTGATATAGATCGCTTAAAAATGTCTCATTATAGATATATTCTTTTTTGTATTCTCTGTATCCTTTTAGTGAATACGATGGTGCCACCCCAAGCCATTCCTTAATCAGACCTTCTGCCTTAGATTGTGTCATCCATTTAAATATACATGCCTGTCTTAGAGATTTAGGTGTAAGGGATATCTTAAGCTTCTTTCTAAGGTCCTCAAGCACTAGCTCTAGACCTCTTGGGGAGAGTCCGCCTGAAAGAATCTTGTGGGGATTAGCATTAAAAAGAACATGGTTAAAAAGAAGTAGGGTTTCCTTCTTTTTGCTTTCAAGGAGTGGGGTATAGTTCTTGTATATTTCTTCGAATATAGGAGGAAGAGGGATGGTGTAGGGGTCTCTTTTTGGATGAGAAATCATTACCCTTGGGCCGAGCTTATCAATAAAGATATGTTCTCTCCTTAGATTTGCAAGATCTGATACCTTAAGGCCTGCCCCATAGATAAAGAGGATTACAAGTTGGTTTCTAAGTAGTGTCAGCTTCTCTAGTTCCGATTTTTCTTTTGTCTTTATAAGTAGGTGGGTCCACAGTGCCTTTACCTCTATAAAGGGAGTAGGGCGTGGAATATCTAAAAATTTGGGCGAGGTAGGTACTTCGCGTACAGGGTTTCCTGATACAACTTCTTCTCCCACTAAAAAATCAAAAAATATTCGAAGGGCCTGAACCCTTCTTCGTCTTGAGTTATCAGAGGTATACTTTTCTTGGAGATAATTGCCGTAATCTTTCATCTCAGTGAGATTGAAATTTTTGATATCAAAGTCAGGATTAAGGCCAAATAAATACTGATTAAAACACTCTATGTCAGTTCGATAATTCTTTAGTGTGTTTTCACTGCGACCTTTCTTCTTAAGTAGTTGAAAAAAGGCATTTTCTAGTTGGAGTAATCTCTTTGCCATATTGGGGGTCCTCACGTGTTTATAATTTTACCTTACTTGGGTTTGTAAATATTCTCAAGTGATTAAGGTCTTCTTGATTATGTACTCTATGTCGTGTTAGAAGCTTTACTACAATTGAATATCAGGACTTTTGGAGACGACCTTGGGTAATACAGAGATGTTATCATCTATTTCTGCAGATTTTTATAATCAGATGGTTACCCATACACTATCTTCTAAGGCAGACCTTGAGTCTTTCTTTTATAAGCACAAGTCCACTTATATCCTTGAACAATTAATCGGCCACTCATTCAAGAAGAGAAATCTTCTTTATCTCTCCATGCTTCATAGTTCATTTTCAAATGAGTATAGCAGTATGGTGACTGAAAATAATGAAAAGCTTGAGTTTCTTGGTGATTCTATTTTAGGCGCCGTTGTTGCGGCAGAGATTTTTGTTCAATTCGAAGGATTAAATGAAGGTCAGCTTTCAAAGCTTAAAGGAGCACTTGTTAACGAAGAGGCACTGGCCGAACTCAGTGCGATAATTAAGCTTGATGGCCTTATTTTTCTTGGGAAAGGTGAGTTTCAAACCGGTGGCCTTGGGCGCGCCTCAATCCTTTCCGATGCTTTTGAGGCCCTTGTTGGTGCAGTCTATCTTGATGGTGGAATGCTTAAGGCAACTCGTTTATTAAATAATATTTTCGCACTTTATGAAAAAAATACTGGCAAAAGATTTATCTCCAGTGATCGACTCGACAATTTCGACTCTAAGACAAAGCTTCAAGAGATTACAATGAAGCTTTATAAGTCCCTTCCTGAATACCGATCAATACAAAATAAAGACAGCACTTTCACTGTTGAACTTTTTATCAACAATAAAAGTGTTGCAGAAATAACAGATATATCAAAAAAACGTGCCCAAAAAGAACTCGCTTTGGCGGCACTTGAAAATGAACTCTATAAGGGAGAGTAGTATGCTTCTTGAAGACCAACACCCGGATAATAAATCTATAATGGTTGCTGTCCTTGGTGCTCCAAATGTTGGAAAAAGTTCGATGATTAATTCTTTCATCGGAATGGACTTGTCTATTGTGACTCAAAAACCACAGACGACTAGAAATAAATTTCACTGCGTTTGTACAGTTGATAGAACTGAAATCGTTTTTGTTGATACACCTGGACTTCACAAGTCTAGTAATGAAATCAATAAGCGCTACAATCAACAGGCCCTCGAAGGTGCTGATGGAGCAGATGTTAATCTTATCCTTATCGATCTAGGACAAGAGATAAAAGGTCAGTTCTCTGAATTTAGAGAGTTGTTTAAAAAACCAATTGGACCTGCTTGGGTTATTTTTACCAAATCAGATCTTATTCCTGAGTGGCCAACACTTCCTCTTGAGGTGGCAATCGAACAGGCAAAAGAAATCATTCCTTCTATTGAAAAGCACCTCGTTGTTAGTACTAAAACAGAAGAGAATATGAATGAATTAATTGGAGCTATTTGCGATTCCGCTGAAGCTGGTCCTCATTTTTATGAGGGTGGTGAGATATCAAATAAGAATCAACGTTTTTTTGCCACAGAGTTTATTCGCGAGCAAGCATTCAATCTTCTTAATGACGAGCTTCCATACGAAGTCGCAGTTCTTATTGAAGAGTATAAAGATGGTCGCAAGGGTGATCCTGTTATTGCCTATATTTCTGCCTCTATCATTGTCAATCGTCCTTCTCAGCGTGGAATCGTTGTAGGTTCAAAAGGATCTATGATTAAAGAGATTGGAAGTCGCGCGAGAATGAAAATCGAAGCGATGATTGGTGGTCAGATTCATCTTAACCTACATGTAAAAGTTATGCCTAAGTGGTTTAAAAATAACTTTGTTCTTGAAGAGATTGGCCTTCCTCGTGCCAACACCTCTGCTAGAGTTTGGAAAAAGAAGTAGCGGAGTATTTAATGAAACGTTCTATGGTAATATCGCTTATTGGGCGACCTAATGTTGGGAAAAGTTCCCTATTTAACCGTTTGATGAGAAAGGCGAACCGAGCTATCACATTTGATAAGCCTGGTGTAACTCGTGACCGTCACTACGGAATTGCAAAATTTGATGAGCTTGCAGACGAAAAAACAGCTGAGGCCATTATGGTTGATACCGGTGGATTCTACCCAGAAGGGGTCGATGAAACGGGAAAAAATGATGAAGAAGTAAACTACAACAAGTTTTTCAACATCATGACAAATCACGCCAAGCTTGCAATTGAAGAATCAGATCTTGTTCTTTTTGTTGTTGATGTTAGAGAAGGGGTTATCCCTTTTGACGAAACAATTGCTCGTTATATACGACAATCAAAGAAGCCTTTTTGGCTTCTTGTGAATAAGTATGACACTGATAAACAATATGGTGAGGAAGCAGAATTTTACTCCCTCGGAATTAATCCTGATCATATGCATGTTGTTTCTGCGGCACATGGTCGTGGTATGGATGGACTTAAGTCATCTCTTCACGAAGAAATTCTCCACTTTGAGAACTCTAAAGATGCTACAAATCCAGATCTTCAAAAAGGTGTAACTCCAAGAGAAGATGTTGTTTCTAAAATTGCAATAGTTGGTGCTCCTAATGCAGGTAAATCAACACTTCTTAATAAGCTTGTTGGATCTGAGCGTGCACTTGTAAGTGATGTTGCCGGAACGACGGTTGATCCGATTCAGGGATTCTTTGATCTTTACTTTGGAAAGGATGCTGAGGAACTCGAGTTTGATAAGACTAGCACTGGAGATGGACATCAATTGCTTGTTGAGCAGTATGAGCAGTTTCGAAATAATAATCCTGACTTTTTTAAAGAAGTTAATGCCAACTACGATCATGTGGTTGAGGCCGATGAAGTCTTTGAAGAGTTCGTAGATGTCGAAAGTGCAAAACAGGACGTAGCTGCCGGAGAACGTGTATTTAACGCCGTTTTTAATCCCGAAGAAGAAGTAGAAACTGAACCAGTTATTGAAAAAGAACCTGCCGTTGCTGATGAAGATAATGGCAGTTATTGGCGTTCAATTCATATTGTAGATACTGCGGGTATCCGTAAAAAGCATGCAGTGGATGGATTTATTGAAGAGCAATCTGTTTATCGCGCTCTAAGGTCTATTACTGAAGCTGAAGTTGTCGTCTTTATGATTGATGCAACCAAAGGTGTAAGCCACCAAGATCGTCGTCTTCTCGATATTGCAGAAGAGAAGGGGAAGTCGGTTATCATCTGTATGAATAAGCTCGACCTTATGAAAGAAAAGCTTGTGGATGATAGAGCGAAGAGAGAATGGATTGAAGATATTCGTGATACTATTCCTTGGCTTAATCACTGTGATGTTATTCCTATTTCTGCAAAGTATAATAAGCGTATTAAACTCCTGCAGAGTGCGATCAAGAAGACTATTCTTGTACGTCGTAAGAAGGTTCCAACAGGAGCACTTAATAGGCACTTGTATCACCTTATTGATCGTCATCCTGTTGCCCTCAAAGGTGGTGGCGGATCAAAACGTTTGAAGATAAAGTACGCTTCAATGATTAAGGCCAACCCACCAACCTTTATCCTCTTTTCTAATCGCTCACAGGGAATTCCTGATTCTTATAAGCGTTATTTGAAAAATGGACTTCGGTCAGAATTTGGTTTTGAAAATACTCCCGTTCATTTGATCTTTAGAACGAGTATGGATTTAGAAAAGAGAATGAAAAAAGTAGAAAAGAAATCAGAACCAAAGTCAGCAAAGAAATTTGAAAAGAAATAAGTATAATGCCTCCATCTTTGGAGGCATTATTTTTTCCAGTTTCTCATATATCCTTCAAAGGTAAGTTTTTGATCTTCCTTTTCAAGTGAATCCTCGTCTTCTATTTTCTCTTTGATCAATTTACCAGCATCTCTTGAAAGAGTCTTTGGACAGAAGGGGATTCTATCAGGGGCGGTTACTGTGATAATAGTTTCCTCATCATGGGACAAGTAGAGTCGGTATCCATCAAGGGTTAATACGGTACTTTCTGGGTTGCTAGTGTCGTATTTTCCGTACTGTAAGATCTTTGTCAGTACTTCATCCGTCACTTCTCGTTCAACTTGTCGACGACAAGCATGATACGACAAAATGTAACCAAGAATTTGTTTTTTCTTAAATCTATTTTTGTTCACAGTTCTTTTTTAAATATTCCAATAATGAGAGACTTCCACAGGGAGGTCTTTTGCTTTTCTTTGATGGGACGAGACTTCTGTTTGTAGATTGTAATAATATCATCAATCTTTTGGTTAAAGTCTTTCGAGTAGAGAATAAGAGTACTTTCAATATCATGATAAAAACTACGTTGGTTGAAGTTTACTGACCCAATTAGAGTTAGTCGTCCATCGATCAGGACAATTTTAGAATGAAGGATATCAGCAGGGTTCGTATATTCAAATATAGTGATATTGTTAACGAATCTATTTACTGTTTTCTTGTTAACATCAGAAAGGATAATATCTGCAGTGTCCCCCTCAAGGTCTAGACGGGTGATGAGCTCAACCTTTACATCTCTTTGAATTGCTCGTTCGATTGCTCTTGTTAATTTTTTCGTAAGATTAAAATAGGGAGTAGAGATTGTAATGCTCTTTTGTGCCGCATCGAACTGTTCAATCATGAATTTCTCAAGCGCCATTCCATCTTTGTAGGGGATCGATGTTAAGTGACGGAATAAGATATTGTTATTGTCTTTAAGGAATTCTTTCTTGATTCCTACCTTTGCTTTTTGGGTCATAGAGTAACTTCTAGCGAAGAAGTTAGTATTGTCGTATTCAAAGATAGTATTATAATGGCCCATCAGTGTTTCAAGAACCTCTGCACCTTTAAGCTCGATCTCAAAATCTGTCCAACGAGCAAAATCTTCATCTTCACCATACTGCACTAGTTGAGGATATTTTGAGAGGTCTGGTTTAGTTTTGAAGACAAAACCATCATGGATATTTCGTCCTCCAAGTACTGCAACATTGTGTTCATCATTTTCTGCTGAGTAGGTCATGAACATTTTAAGGTGTAAGGTTCTATGAAGTTGAGACAAAAAAGATTTTGTTTTATGAAAAGTTTTATACTTGTAAAGATGAACCATAACGTTGGGAAACTCAGTATCTAATTTCGCTAGCATCTCTTTATCTTTGGCGAGACTGGTTACTTTAGAGACCATTATCTTTATAAAAGTTCCTTTTTTCGCATGGTGGCGGATAAGCCTCTCAATCACTGTTCCGTAGAAGTCTCTTCTAAAAACTAGATATGACATATAGATTGCATCTAGCTTTGGTGCTTTAGAAAAATCCAGCGGATAGTATGGGTCTTTGCTTTCAAGCATTTCTTTTGGAAGGTTTTGACCTAGCATAGCGTAAACTTTTGAGTTTAGGCCATCAATGGAGTCTTCGAGAGTTCGAATTTTTTCAATCTCTTTTGGGCATGTCATTGAGCGGTACTTAGTCGTTAGGTATAATTTTTCAACTGGACCCATATCCTCTCCATGGGGGAGGCTACAATACTCAAATTTATTGATGAATTTGTCCAATGACTCTGGGATTACAGAATGTTCTGGAACAATTTTTAGTCCATACTTGTTGCCATCTTTTTTCTCAAAAAAAAGATCACACTTTCCTGAAGCTTGAGTTAATTTTACGCGGACTCGCTGTTGAGTTAATTGGCTTTGATACCATTTAAACTTAACTTCCTTTCCTGCTTTATGCTTTTTGGTGAAAAGAAAAGTTTTAAGCGCGAAGGGACCTTCGCAACTGAATGTTGATCTAAGGTAAGGTGAAGCTGCCCTCTTACCATTAGCATCTTTCTTTGGTTGAAGATGTTGTTCCAATGTAAGTACATACTCATTCGTGTTATGTAGGGAGATGGGGTACTCCATCATTTTTTTTTGGCCTTCTAGTTGGTAAATCTTAAAATCTTTTAATACTAGTTCATGCTCAAAATTTCTTAGAGGCCTTTTAGATTTTAAATTGATAATTTGTGGGAAAGAGTCGGAAGTCAATGTATGAATCGACTGGCCCTCTTCTATTAATGCTTTATGCTGTGCTGAGAGCGCGGCCGTCTTGCGAAGATCTAGCTCTCTTTTGGTTGGTCTATTGGATATTTTCTTTGCACTTTTGCTTGCAGTGATTCCTTTTACTAGCCCCGCGTGCTTCTCCATTTCTTCCGTAACTTCATACAGTCGAATTAAGTAATCTTGATGATCTTCTGTAATACTTGCAGGAGCCCTTTTATACGAGCGAGTACAAGAGAGAAGTGTAACAAGTAGTAAGGCCAATAAAATGAGTTTCATAGTACATTCCTATTTTATTAACTAATCGGTCACTTCAGGCATTAACTGATTTTTTTTTTAAATGAATATGAGAGATTGTCTATCTTGCTCGTAGATAGCTGAAAAGAGGTAATGTTTTTTTTGAAATTTGAGTTTCTACCAGCTCATTACGTAGGTAATCGTCACAGTATAGGCGTCACCAGTGAAGTCTTCGTAGCCAAAGGATTGGCCCTTATCAGCTAGGGGCTGATAATCTTGGGTATATTTATCGGGAAGGTTTACGGTGTGCCAGAGAACCTCTATTCCAATATAGGATTCCTTAATAACAATGGGGAACTCAAGTCCTCCACCAATACCAAAGCCAACTCCGCCGCCGGATTCATCAGCAAAATCCTCTTGGTCTATAAATGTATTTGTCATATACCAGTACTCAAATCTCCCCGTTAAATAGGGATTTGAGTAAGTAACGGCCGTTCCAAGATTTACAGTATCGATATAGTAGCGGTAGTTGAAAAAAGCACGAAGCATGCTAACTTCAACCATTCCGGCCCCATTGGATGGATCATCTTCTTGGTAGCCCTTAACCCCTTTCTCTAAAAAGAAGTGGTGTTTAGAAAAAGCGACTCCAAGTCCAAAAGATGACGAAAAATCTAGAAAGTAATTAAGTCCCATAGTAAACGAGGGGGGCTGATCTTCATATGCAGCACCGCGATTCCCAGTAAAAGAGGTTACGCCGATACCTATTTGAAATGTGAAAAAACGGCCATGCTTGTAAAATCGCTCATCTTCAAGAACCTTGCTGTTTTCTATGTCTTCATTGAAGTCTGAGAAAATATCTCCACCGATATTGAGATCATCGTCATCCATATCAATATCTAAACCTACAGCGAAGGCGTGTCCTGAGGTAAGTAGGGCAAATAGAAGGAAATGTGAAAGCATTTTAGTCATATAATTATGCTAGTGCTTACAAATAGAAATGTACACCAGCAACTAGCATATTGCTGGCCGTGGTTTCAATTGATACTTCATCCACTTTATTTATTGAAATTCCAAATTCAAAGCTAAAGCCTATGCTCTCAAGACCAGTGAAGCTGAACTCAGATCCTAGGGTTGCATCAAACTGGAAGCCTGTATTATCAGTCCCATGTTGGCGATCATTGAGCATACCTGCTAAAAATCCAGTATAAAAGTTCAGTTGAGGCTCATCGTAGATAAGATTGAACATTTTAACACCAAGCCCATATCCACCATTATCACTAGTATCCATTCCAAATAAGGCCTGAATTCCAAATGTTTTGCTACGGAGCATTTTAAGGGAGAGTGAAGGAACATCGGTCTTGAGTTGATTAGAATAGCCCACTCCCAGACGTCCTTTTCGGTCTTCTGCGTATCCCAGACAGATTCCACTATAGATCGTTGATACTAGTGCTAATAAAACCATTAATTTGATATTTTTTTTCATTCTTTCCCTCAATAAAAAAATTATTTAATAAAGTGTACATAACCTACATATTTTTGACAACTTGGGGGCGTGCTAATAAAATCGTAGTGTATACAATTAATTATCAAAGGAAGAGGAATATTATGGTGGACGATTCTAAAATGGATGCTGAAACAAGACCAATCGATGAAGTGATGAATGATACTGAACTTGGATCTCTCATTATGAAGTACAAGCTTGCTATCATTGCAATTGTTGTTATCTCTGCTCTGACAGTCGCAGGCCTTGGCCTTTTTAGTCACAATTCTAACAAGCATGCACAAGAGGCATCTTATAAGGTCTATCAACTTTCTCAAGTCTCTTTAACAGGGCTGCTAGTTGGTAAAGTTGATGCACAAACTTTCAGCAAAGATTTTTTGAAGCTTAACAGTGAGACAAAGTCTTTTAAGTCATTAGTTCCAGTTGCAATTACCGCAACTGATTATTTGATTTCTAAAGATAATAATGTTGAAGCAAAATCAATTCTTACAGCACTTGTGGCCGAGCATGGGAATGGAATGGCAGGTTATTTTCTACGTGCCCGCCTAGCAGTAGCTCTTGAAAACCTAAATGATGTGAAAGGTGCGATTGAGCAACTTGAGGCGATCATTGGTTCAAAACATAAGTATTTATCTGCGAAGCTTTATACTGATCTCGGACGTCTTTATATGCAAAGTGGAAATAAAGAAAAAGCAAAGGCAAGCTTTGACTACGTTGTTGCGAACTTTAAAAGAAGTGAGTTCTATCGCGTTGCTCAAGTTTACCTCGGTGAAATGGATATTTAATTTAAAGGTATAATATGTTTAAACTTTTCGTTTGTGGCCTTGCCTTCGCAATGGCCTCATGTTCTTCAGTAAGTGACTATCTTCCTTCTGGAGTAAAAAATCAGGACAATCCTTTTAAGGTATCTTGGTCAAAAAACAATGATCCTGTCCATGAGACTGGAAACCTTCCTATTGCTCTTAATTCTCCTCTGATTCATGACGACATCCTTTATGTTGGCCATAATGAGGGGATGATGATGGCCTATCAAGTTGATAATGGCCGTACTGTTTGGAGTAAAAAAGACAATGGTAGCTATCATGCGGCCCCTGTTGCTTACAAAGACCAGGTTATCTATGGAACGACAGAGGGTAGGCTTTATTCCCGAGATCTTCTTACTGGAGAATCTAAGTTTGAGGTAGATCTTGGAGCATCAATTGAAACGGCACCAGTGATCTATAAGGGAAGAGTTCTCTTACAGACTCGTAATCACAAGCTCTTTTGTCTTGATGCATCTACTGGAAAAATTCTATGGTCATATAAGCGCTCAGTACCATTTCTAACAACTCTTCAACGAGCTTCTAAGCCTGTTGTCCATAAAAGTAAAATCTTTATGGGATTTGCTGATGGAACAGTCGCAGCATTTAATCTCGAAGAGGGAATGCTTTTGTGGGAGCGAAAAATTGCTGATGGAACCAAGTTTATCGATGTGGATTCAACTCCAGTCATCTTTGCCGGAAAACTCTTGATGAGTACACTGGCCGGAAACGTCGCGGTAATTAATCCCAATACAGGAGGAGTTATACGTCGCCTACCCGTGGTTTCTTCTAGGGCACCATTTGTGGATAACAAAACGTTAGTTCTTGGTACTTCAGAAGGTGAGCTCATTAAGTTCAATTCTAGCCTAGAGCAAACAGATAAAGTTAAAATTGCTGATGGTGGAATAAGTTCAATTGCAGTATGGAAAGGTAGCTATGCTTTTTCTACTATTGCAGGAGAGCTTGGTCTTGTGGATAAGAATAACTTGAAACTCAAAAAAATCTATCATCTAGGTCACTCCAGTTCTGCTGTATTTGGTGGAATTGAAATTGGGCAGGATGGGCGTATCGCAGTTCTCTCGAGCCGAAATAGATTATACGTTTTTAAATAAAAAAAGGCTCCTCGGAGCCTTTATGTTTTGATCTATTTTTTTCCCTGCATTTTTTTGAAGTACTCTTTTGCCCATGGCGCCTTTAGCCTAAGCATCACTTCTTGTGTAAGAATGTCATCCTTATGAGATGCAATTGATCTTCCTCTTTTCTTACCTTCAAATGATTTGATTAAAGACATATTTGTAAAAAGTGTTGTCTTCAAAAGAAGTTGCATATTTGCTGTAGAAGCAGTGAATCTCTTTTCTCTCTTAACCTCTGAAATAAGGTTTTCAAATGCATAGTAATTATCACTGATTCCATAATTACAGAGCTGCTTTAGCTCCATATAGGTCTTAGATAGGTGAATATCAAGAGCATGACCAAGGATCTTTTCAGGATTTGTGCCTCTACTTCCTTTAATCATGTCTGCCACAGTTGGAGTTGGGGCATCAATACTTACTGGAAGTGATAACTCTGGGTAAAGAGCAGAATAGTCCTTGCCCCACGTAGAGTGATTTTTATCAAACATTACGCTGAGCTTTTTGCTAGGGAGTTTACCTTTAAATTTATTCTTGTAGTTAAGCCACGCAGTGTGATTTCCAGGACACGATTTAATGCCCGGAGCTTTTGCCTTTGAAAACATTCCGAGCTCATCGTATTGTGAGTAGAGTGCCATAAAGTATAGCTGCTTATTCGTATAGTTTGTTTTAGGCTTCATATTATATGATGCAGGGCCTCGCCTTGCTGAAAACTTTGTTTTCGATGCCGCCACTTTCGGAACAGAATTTGTTGAATCCCTCTTTGAATGGTAGCGACTCATTTTGTCATCTACGCTTTCCATTCTGTGGTAATTTGCACAACTGGTGAAAAGAGTAGTTGTACCCAGTAAAAGTAGAATTTGATTTTTTAAACTCACCAATAACCCCTTATTGATCATAGGCCCAATAATGCAGTGGGCGTTAGCTATTACCTTATCGGAACAGTCTGGGAAAAAATGAGGTTAAAGTTGACCTTTTTTGTAACGTACTGAAAGTGGGATTAAATAAAAAAATGGCCCTTTGCAAGGGCCTGATATTTATAGATGAATTAAATTTCCGTTTGGCATGGGAATATTGCGATTTACGGATATTTCGACTGATTTTGTGCCCTCAGCTTGCTTTGAATTGATTTTAAAACTGTAGTCTCCAACAGGTAAGATTTTATAGTACTCGCCTGCAAAATAAGGGTAGTTTCCAATCAATTTTCCAGTTGCAAGGGAGGTGATTTCAACCCATCCTTGGTCACTTGGGTCTTTAGAAATAAACCCCGCTCCTTGGTCTATTCTTTTCATAAATGCCATCATTGAATCTCTGTTAAGATCGTACTGATGGTCAATTTCGCGAAAGTGCGGCCACTTATTGTTAGATAGCTCAAGAGTAATCATTAGGTCGCCATGGTAGTAGTAGGCCCAGTCTTGCATGCCACCATTTAATTCATACCAATCGTATCCATTTGTTACGCCATTTTTCCAATTATAGGAGTCTCTCATATTGCTATTTAGCCCAGCATATTCAAGAGAGATATCTCTAATCATCTGATGAAGAGGTGGCCTTACCTTCGTTGTATCCCAAGGGTAATTTACAACTACGGCGCCGTCGTGGAAGCTACCAGAGAGGGCAATGTGTCTTCTTGCGTGGAAGTTCATCATTGCTATTGTCTCTATGGCACGGCCTTGTACTGAGTTAGTGCTATTTGCATTGCTGGCAAAATCTGGAAAGTCTCTATTTAGATCTAACCATTTCGCATTACCGCGTCTTCTTTTTGCATGGCCATCAGGGTTTAGGCTTGGCATAAAAAAGATTTCGTTATTATCAATTAGTCGAATCATCTCAGGATCGCCAGCAGTATATTTAACTACCATTTCGGATAAAAGTCTTACCAACAAGCGTCTTCCAACAACTTCATTTCCGTGCATATTTGCCACATAAGCAAACTCAGGCTCTTTTTCATCAACTTGAGCATTGTCAGAAATTTTGATAACCCATAGATCTTCACCAGATCCCGACTTTCCTATACTTTCAAGTTTTATAATGTTCGGGTATTTTGCTGCAAGTTCTAGATACGTTTTCTCATCATCCCTGTTGGTAGGGTAGCTTGCATTGACTGAATTAGAGAACCGTCCGCCTCTACTAGTATCAATCGAGATAAAGCTATCTGTGATTCCTGAAGCATATCTTTTAAGGCCTTCAGGGCCATACACCTCATATCCATTAAACTGAACATGATCAATTGTCAGATCATGATGTGCCTGGAATTTTTTTAGCATTATTTTATCTGGATCGTAGACGAGGATTCCTTCTTTTACTGATTTTGAGGCAAAAGATCCTGCACAAAAGACAATAAGCATGACGGCCAGTAGAGTTTTTTTCATTATGCATCCTTGCACGGCGAAACAGACCTATTGTCTGTCGTTTGAATTTACTGAGTTGTTGAAAAATTGTCGCACGGAGTTAAGTTGAAGTAAATCCTAGGTAATTTTAGGTCTTTTTTACAGTTTAAAGCTAAGTGTCAGAGGGAAGTGATCGGAAGGCATGTTATAGAGCTCGTATGGCCTTGTAGGGCAAAGAATATCCCCATAGTTATTCGTGTAGCTGTGAATACCAGATTCATTGGGATTTATTGTTGTATGTAGCTCCTTCGAGCTAAAGAGGTAGTCAAACTGCAGTTCAGTTTTTTGCCTGTTGGGGCCAAAATGAATATGAGTTCCTTTTTTTTCTGCTCCAGTCAGCTCAAGGATATCTTTTAGGTCTGTATCGAGTATGGGAGAGAGCTCTCGATCTCCACCCGTCTCAGAAATAGTACCATTGAAGTCTCCTCCTACGATAATAGGAACTTGAAATCGATCCCTCATCGTGCGGTAGAGCTTTACTAGGGTATTGAGTTCTGCTGATCTTTTTCCTATGCCTTCTGGATCAAATCCATCTCTATCTTTCTTCGACTTAAGGTGAACTTGAAAGATTATTAGGGCGAGTTTGTCACCTTTGTAGACGCGAAGTTCCGCAATATCACGTGAAAAACAGTGAGAGTCGTTTACTGGAACACCGCCTCGAGATTGTACTAACTGATTTTCCTCTTTTTCATAGGAATAGAGAAAATTTATTTTTCGATTTTTATGGGTAAAGTGCTCATAGCGATAGGGAAGGCCCTTTTTTATTAAAAATCCAACTTCAATCCCACGTTCAGAGTTTCCCTTCATTACGCTTGATTGGTAGTTATCTTTTAGGAAGTCTTTGCAAAAAATATTCAGCGAGTTCTCTCCTCCGACTTCCTGGCAAAGAACAATATCTGGATTTATTTCTGTGATGACCCCTGCAAGCTGTACTATTTTTTCACGGGGTTTTTCCCTTCGGTCTAATGAAGGGCCTTCTGAGTCTAAAAAGAAGTTATGGAGATTAATGGTTGTGATCTTCAAATTGAGGCCCATAGTTAAATGTTAACAGATAATAGATTTTTTTTATCTGTAAGCGTAACTTACTGTTTATAGATAATGCCCTGACTTTTCTGAAAATGAAACACACCATATATGGTGTCTAGTTGGACCATTTTGACGGAATGCGCACAACATGTAGGATTTTTGACTCTTGACGAGATCAAAATCATCCGACAATATTCAAGTATAGATATTGTTAAACGGCCACACACACAGAATGCAAGTTAATCAGGAGACTTACAAATGGAATTTAAGCGCTTGTTCACCCAGGAAGGCAAAGGTGCCTACTACGGAATAGAATTTGAGAAAAGAGTTAGTGAAGTAAAGAATATTGATGGATCAGGTCAGAATTCGATGGATGTATCCGTTCCTAAATCGTGGTCCCAAGTAGCTACTGATATTATTGCTCAGAAATATTTTAGAAAAGCTGGGGTTCCTCAGCTCGATGAGTTAGGCCAAGTAATTCTCGATGAAAATGGTAAGCCCCTTCTAGGAAGTGAGACTGATTCTCGCCAAGTATTTTCAAGACTCGCTGGATGTTGGAGAATATGGGGTGAAAAGTATGGTTACTTTTTGACTGAAAAAGATGCAGATGCTTTCCAGGAAGAATTGGAATTTATGCTAGCAACTCAGATGTGTGCACCAAACTCACCTCAGTGGTTTAATACAGGCCTCCATAGCGCTTATGGCCTGAAGGGAAAACCTCAGGGTCATTACTATGTTGATCCTGATACAAAAAAATTAAGAAAGTCGACTTCATCATATGAAAGACCGCAACCCCACGCATGTTTTATTCAATCTGTGGATGATGACCTTGTTGGTGAAGGTGGAATCATGGACCTTTGGGTACGTGAGGCACGTCTCTTTAAATTTGGTTCAGGAACAGGAACAAACTTTTCTAGTATTCGTGGAAAGGGGGAGACTCTTGGTGGTGGCGGAGAGTCTTCTGGAATTATGTCATTTCTTAAAATTGGTGACCGCGCTGCGGGTGCAATTAAGTCAGGCGGAACAACAAGGCGTGCTGCTAAAATGGTTACCCTTAACCTCGACCACCCTGATATTGAAGAATATATTGAGTGGAAATCTAAGGAAGAGCGTAAGGTTGCAGCGTTAGTTGCTGGTTCAAAACTCTGCTCAAAGCACCTTCAAACTATTGCCGATAGTATTACGTCAATGGAAGGAGATGAGAGATTCTCTGGTAAGACCAATGTCGCTTTAAGAAAAGCAATTAAAGATGCAAATCGAGACAACATTCCTATGCCATACGTTCATCGCATTATTGAACTCGCAAAGCAGGGATATACAACTTTTGAATTTGAAGAGTATGATACTGAGTGGAATTCTGAAGCTTATGAAACTGTTTCAGGTCAAAACTCAAACAACTCTGTACGTATTTCAAATAAATTTTTTGAGGCACTTGAGGCCGATGGAGAATGGGATCTTATTAATAGAACAGATGGCTCGGTTGCAAAAACTCTTTCTGCCCGTGAGCTATGGGACAAGGTAAATGAAGCAGCTTGGAGCTGTGCTGACCCTGGTCTTCAATTCGATGACACCATTAATGAGTGGCATACATGTCCTGAAGATGGACGTATTAATGCTTCAAACCCATGCTCTGAATACATGTTTTTAGACAACACCGCTTGTAACCTCGCATCTTTAAATCTTGTAAAGTTTATGGATCAAGTTACAGGAATGTTTGATGTTGAAAAATTCAAACATGCGTGTGAAGTTTGGACGACAGTTCTTGAGATTTCAGTATTAATGGCACAGTTTCCATCTCAAGAGATTGCAAAACGCTCTTTTGAATTTAGAACGCTAGGTCTTGGATTCGCCAATATTGGTGCTCTTCTGATGAGAATGGGACTTGCATACGATTCCGAAAAAGGAAGAAATATTGCCGCTGCAATCTCATCTATTATGGGTGCAACTTCATACAAAACTTCTGCGCTTCTCGCTAAAGAGCATGGTGCATTTGATGGCTATGAAAAAAATAAAGAGCATATGCTCAAAGTCATTCGCAATCACAGACATGCAGCTTATGGAAATACTGATGGATATGAAGGTCTATCAATTCGACCACTTCCGCTACAGGCAGACTTAATTGATTCATATCTCGCCGATGAGGCCAAAGCTGCTTGGGATCAAGCATTGGCGCTTGGTGAGGAACATGGCTATAGGAATGCTCAGGTTACTGTTATCGCTCCTACTGGAACTATCGGCCTTGTGATGGACTGTGATACAACTGGGATTGAGCCTGACTTCTCCCTCGTTAAATTTAAAAAACTTGC
>JAGLCH010000222.1 GCA_023146355.1 Bacteriovoracaceae bacterium
CGCACTCGCCTCATCCCTCCCTCAACTACTGCTTCTAAAATATTTTTATGCTCTTTAAAACGATCACGAATATAATTAACAAGAATAATTGCATCGTTGACTACAATCCCAGTTAGTCCCACGAGTGCAATCATCCCAGGAAAACTCATAACTTCGCCGTGAAAACCAAGAGCAGTCATTGCTCCAGCAAATCCAAAAGGGATGATTAAAAGAACGAAAAAGGGATAAAAAGGTGATGAAAAGACTAGACTAAGAATCATATAAATCCCAAGAAGTGCGATTAGAAACATCTGAAGCAATTCCATCAAAGATTCTCTGCGCTCCTTTTCTTCGCCTCCAAAATTAAATAATACATCGGGATAATTCGGAGATATTTCATTCGCCACAAAGTTTTTTAGCTCACGATTGATCTCTTGCGCCGTTATATTTTTTCCGCGAACTCCGCTCGAAACAACGACGGTGCGCTTCTCATTGTAATGTTTTATAGCACCAAGAGTTGGCCCTTCAACAATTTTTGCTACATTCCGAAGGGGAACATAAGTTCCATATTTAGACTTAAGTTTTAAGTCCATCATCTTGCTTTGATCTTGTCGGTACTCGTTAGGATAAAGGACAAGTACATCATACTCGTCATCAATTTTTCTGACCTTTGTTGCAGCGACCCCTTCAAAAGCAGACATTGAAACTCGCTGAATACTAGATGGAGATACCCCTAAAATAGATGCCGCCTCTGCATCTATTTTCAAAACCATCTGAGTGTAACCTCGAAGCAAATCATCCTGAACGTCGGAGCTGCCCTTTATGGACTTAAGCTTTGCCTGGATTTTCCTTGAAACAGTATCTAGAACATCGAAGTCATGATGGCCTATTTCCAACTCTACTGACTTCCCTGATGGTGGGCCATGACGACCAATTTCAAAACTGAGCTTCCACCCTTCTGGAATTAGGGGGTTAATCGATTTTCGAATTTCCTTAACAATCAACTTAGGATTAACATCTAGTACTTGCTCATCTAAAAGATAAATTCGAATACCGCCCACATGGGTTCCCGACTGGGACATTCTATAGCGACCTAACATTGAGCCAACAGCTGTTTCGTAGGCATCAATTCGCTTCCCTACAAGAATATCAACTTTAGACTCTATCTTTTTCATAATACTGTCTGTGACATCAAGATGTGTATTCGCAGGCCCCTCGATATTAAAACTAAATTTTGTAATCCCTTTTGTGGGAAACATTTTCATTTTGAATGTCTTAACATGGTAACCACAAAGTAAAATAATACCTAAAAAAATCAGTGGTGCTACAACCCAACGCCGTCGCACTACGAAATGAAGTGCTGGGCGATACAAGTTTTCTAGCAAATTATTAAGATACTCAGAAACTCTCGACTTACTATGATTCATAAATTCTGCGGCGTGGTTTGGGAGGATAAAAAGACACTCAAATAATGAAAACACCAAACATGTAATAACTGCAACAGGAATCACCGCTATAAAATTTCCGATAACACCGCTCATAAATGCGAGGGGAAGAAAAGCAACGATTGTGGTTACAATTGTTCCAACGATAGGTGCAAAAATCTCGAGCACCCCATCGAGTGCCGCTTGTCGTTTTCCTTTCCCCTTCTCATAATGATGAAAAATATTCTCGGCGACAACAATCCCATCATCAACAAGCATTCCCACAACAAGAATAATACCAATAAGAGTCATCGTATTTAAAGTATGCCCCATTAACTTTAGCGCCCAAATAGCTCCAAAAAAGGCAACGGGAAGACCAATGGCAGTAACTAGAGCAATTCTCCAGTTAAGCATTAAAAGAAGAACAACAACAACAAGTATCAGTCCAACCCAGGCATTTTGACTTACACTTGACAGTTTTGACTGAATTTTTGGAGCATCATTGCGATACACTACGGTCTTTATATTGTGAGGAAGTTTATCCTTAAAACGAGCAACCTCTCTTTTTATATTATCAACCGTATCTATTGTATCACCCTTAACGTCTTTACTTACGGTGATCTGTACATTGTTCTTTCCATTGTAGCGCCCAAGCTTTCTGGCGGTTTTGAAACCCCAGTCAACTTTTGCAATATCTCGAACACGAACCATTTCCCCCATATCATTCGTTCGAAGAATGACTTTTGATACTCGTTCAATTTTATCAAAACTCTCATCTATTCGAACGGGGATTTCCTTAGAACCAATGCGAAGGTATCCCGCAGGTGCAGATTTATTCCAAGTACTCAGACCTGTCATTACTTCTGAAACTGAGATTGATTTAAGCTGAAGTTTTTTTGGATTTACAACCACATCAATTGTAGGCTCTCGAACTCCAGAGATATCAGCAGAGTTGACTCCCTCCACTAATTCTAATCGATCTTGTAAAATGCGCGCCCAATGCCTCAGCTCTCGCTCACTGGCATCGCCATATAAAGCTAGACCAAATATTGGAAAAATAGCGGCCTTGATTTCACGCGTAACTGGATTTTCCGCATCGTCAGGAAGATTCTTAACGTTAGTTACAGCGCGAAAGATCTCTTGTACCACTTCATACTTATTAGCGGCATCAGTATCAATCTCAGCAATAATGGTACTAAATCCTGGCGCAGAGACCGATTCAATATTAGCAACACCAGACACTGCGCTTATCTCTTCCTCGATGGGAATAGTTACAAGCCGCTCAACCTCTTCGGGAGAAGCACCTTGATAGTAAGTACTCACATAAACCTTATCGATGGAAACAGCAGGCCTAAGCTCCTTTTGAATTTGAAAGGTTGCCATTCCTCCTACAACAATAATAAAGACGGTAATAAAATTTACGAGGATTGAGTTCTCGACAAATCTTTTTAATAATCCCTTCATATCTATTTACCTAACCCTAGTGTTGTAGAAAGTTGTCCATTGAGATTTAACCAAGAAAAGTTACTACCAACTAACTTCCTTTTGGTTGCGATATAAGAGAGTCGCGAGTTAATTAGATCATTATGCGCAGAAAGAATATCGTTAATCTGACTTCTACCCTGCTTATATGCCTTGAACTCTTGCTTATAGCGCTCATTTTGTAGCTCTCGAACTTCTTCCGATAGAGAAAGCTGTTTTTGATAAGATACTGTCTTAGTTTTATAAGACTGCAAGTCTCGATCAAAATTTAATCGTGCCTTGCTTGTCTCCATTTCATTTTGTAACAGTGAAAATCGAGCGCGATTTTTTTCTTCCTTTGCATCAGTATTTCCCAATGGAAAGCTTAACGAAAGCTTTAGAGAAGATGATTTATCGGTCATGCTTCCAAAGTGGGAGCTCGAATCCGCCGAACCTTCACTTCCAAGGCCTGCTGAAAACTTTAAGGTTGGGAGTAACCTAAGTTTTGCACTATCTAAATTAAATTCAAGTTTGGACTTTTCTAAAGCAAGTTGTCTAAGGGTAAAACTATCCTCTGCTGAAGTTCCACTAGACACTACAGGCCAAGAAAGATTTTTAAAGAGCTTCCCTCCTACTATTGCCCTGAGATTTTCGAGCGAACTTCCAAGACTATCTTCAAGTACCTCTAAATGGATCTGGGTTGAAAGTCTTCTTGCTTTAACTTGAAGTAGATGCCGTTTTTCACTAGCACCAAGCTTTAGTTTTTTACTTGTGGCCCTTTCAAGTTCAACTAGATTTTTTAAAATCAAACGATCCTCGGCAAGTTGTTTTTCTGATACAAGCGCTGTGAGGTAGACATCCACAATACCAAGAATAAGAGCATCTCGACTTTCCTCTAGCTGAGCATTAAGTTTCTTAATACTCAGTTTACTTGAACTGACACTATTGCGATCCATCTGCCCAAGTAAGTTTTCAAGTAGATCAATATTAGCAGATAATAGGGCCGAGCTTCGATAGACATCAGAGTCTGTTTTTGACGATGACACAGAAGCTGAGATCGTTGTCCCAAGGCCAATATTTCTACCAATACTACCACTTCCCCCCATTGAAACGATGGACTTTCCTGTGGCATAAACCGGAGTTTGATCGCGAGATGCTGAAAAAGCTATCGAGGTATCATAAATAGCAAGGACCTTCCGAAGCGAAGCACTCTGCGCCTTCGTCATATATTCAGCCTGGTTAAATTGAGGCCCATGGGTAGTTGCATATTTCAAAACTTCCTCAAGGGTGTTCCCATAGGAAGAGAGTGTAACCGACATAAAAAAGACTGATAGTAGGATTTTCATACGTTCTCCAAATACTTTTTTTAAACTGAAGGGAAAAAGATTTCGACTTCGGCGCCAATAATAACATCATCATGATAGAGGTTACGAACTTTTAATTCTCCGCCATGAATATCGGCGACTCGCTTCATAATAACGGAACCAAGACCTACAGTCAGTCTGCCATCCTTAGATCTATTATTGATTTTTCGGCTAAATTTTCTTTCACCAAATTTATCAAGAGCAGTTTGATCAAAACCCTTACCATCATCTCTAATAAGAATACGAACACCCGCCTCAGAAGTTTCACAAATAATTTCAACTTTCTTTCGGGCAAAAGAACAAGCATTAGAGAGCCCATTGCGGAGCAAGCGATCAATCAATAATCTGTCACCAATAATTAAGGCGTCAGAACAGACAAGCTGAATATCAATTCCCTTTGCCAAAGAGGACTGACCAACGCCGTCGGCAGCACCTTCTACCATTCCACTAACTTCGATATGTTCTGAGTCTATGCTGTATTTTGGCTCACTCACTTGAGCTAAAAAAAGAAGATCTTCTACCAAGCGAGAGAAGTACTTCACTTCCTTAAGACTTAATTCCAAGAACTCACTGCGAGTGTCATCGCCAACTTTTTCCCACTTATCAAAAAGAGTTTCAAGCATTGAGCGTAGTGAGGCAACAGGAGTCCTAAGATCATGGGCCAATTCCTGCAAAAGGGCGACCCTCGAACTATCAGAGCGCCTAAGTTCATCGACAAGTCGTTCGAGCTCATCGGCCATATTATTAAATTTACTTAGTGCCAGTCCACGCTCATCCATGACCTTAATCGGAATTCGTGCCTGAAGGTTTCCACTTTGAAGCTCTTCTAAAAACACCTCGATATCCATACGATTCTTCTTAAACCGATTCATCATAAAGATATAAAAAATACTAGACCCGATAACAACAGAGAAGAAAAAACAAATGACCAAGATGAAGTAAAACCACCAGTATGACCACCCATCTCTATCTTTGTA